>NZ_JAGPXZ010000469.1:0-4948 GCF_018070305.1 Micromonospora sp. M51
AGCGTGACGTGCCGCGCCGTGGCGTCCTCCGCCGACACCGGGGACCACCCGCCGCTGGCCAGCCCGAAGCTGACCATCCGGCCACCCGGGTCCAGCAGCTCGAACGCCGTCCGGGCGATGGGGCCGCCGACGCCGTCGAACACCACGTCGACTCCGCCCACCGCGTCCCGGATCTGGTCGGCCCAGCCCGGCAGGCGGTAGTCGGCCGTCAGGTCGGCACCGAGGCCGGGCAGCAGGTCCACCTTGCGCGCGCCGCCGGCCACCCCGATCACCTGTGCGCCGGCGCGCGCCGCGAGCTGCACGAGCAGGCTGCCCACGCCGCCCGCCGCCGCCTCCACCAGCACCCGGTCGCCGGGGCGAACGCCGGCCGCCTCGACCAGCACGATGTCGCCCTGACGCAGGTCAGGCGCGGGCACCGCCTCGTCGCGGTAGGTGTTGGCCCGGGCACCCGGCTTCCAGTCGATCAGTCGGGTGGCGATGGTGTCCTTCTTCGCCTGCCGCAGGGTCGCCGCCTGGGCCTTGCCCCGACCCTCGGCGACGGCCTCGGCCAGGTTGGCGAAGACCACTGTCAGCCAGAGCCAGATGGTGATCGCCCAGGCGAACACCGACGGGTCGGTCACCGCCAGGACGGTGGTGAAGGCCGCACCGACCTCGACGATCAGCATCACCGGGTTACGCCACAACGTGGTGGGGTTGAGCTTGCGTACCGCGTCCGGCAGGGACCGGATCAACTGCTTGGGGTCGAGCAGGCCCCCGCCGATCCGGTTGCCCTGGGTGGCGGGCGTGCCGGGGAGCTGCTCTGTCGGGGCGGACGTGACGGACATGTCCTCGTTCCTCATGGTGGTCAGAGCCCCTCTGCCAGCGGGCCGAGCGCGAGCGCGGGCAGGAAGGTCAGCGCCACGAGGACCACGGTGACGCCGACGACCATGCCGATGAACAGCGGTCGGTGGGTCGGCAGGGTGCCCTCGGACGCGGGGGTGGGTGCCTGGCGGGCCAGCGAACCGGCCAACGCGAGCACGAAGATGAGCGGCAGGAACCGGCCCAGCAGCATGCACAACCCGAGTGCGGTGTCCCACCAGGTGGTGTTGACGGTGATGCCGCCGAACGCGGAGCCGTTGTTGTTGCTGGCCGAGGTGAACGCGTACAGCACCTCGGAGAGGCCGTGCGGGCCGACGTTGAGCGCCGTGGAGTTGTTGCCGGTGGCGAACGCCGCCGCCGTGCCGACCAGCACCAGGATGGGTGTGATCAGGAAGTAGAGCGAGGCGAACTTGATCTCGCGCGACCCGATCTTCTTGCCCAGGTACTCCGGGGTGCGGCCGACCATCAGCCCGGCCACGAAGACCGTGATCACCGCGAGGATGAGCAGGCCGTAGAGACCGGAGCCGGTGCCGCCCGGCGCGACCTCGCCGAGCATCATGTTGACCATCGTCATCATGCCGCCGAGTGAGGTGAACGAGTCGTGGAACGAGTTCACCGCACCGGTCGAGGTGAGCGTGGTGGCGGCGGCGAAGGTGGCCGAGTTCGACACGTCGAACCGCACCTCCTTGCCCTCCAGCGCCGCACCGACCGCCTGCGGCACCGTGCCGTGGCCGGCCAGCTCGAAGATGTTGGTGATGGCGACGCTGGCGACGGCGAGGATGCCCATCACCGCGGCGATGGCGTACCCCTGCCGGTTCTGCCCGACCATCCGGCCGAACACCCGGGGCAGGCTGAACGGGATCAGCAGGATCAGGAAGATCTCCAGCCAGTTCGTCCAGGCGGTCGGGTTCTCGAACGGGTGGGCGCTGTTGACGTTGTAGAAGCCGCCACCGTTGGTGCCCAGCTCCTTGATCACTTCCTGGCTGGCGACCGGACCGCCGGTGATGGTCTGGGTGCCGCCGGTCAACGTGGTCACGTCGGTGCCACCGGAGAGGTTCTGCACCGCCCCGCCGATCATCAGCGCGATCGCGCCGAGCACCGCGATCGGCAGCAGGATGCGCAGCACGATCCGGGTCAGGTCGACCCAGAAGTTGCCGAGCTGCCCGGTGCGGCTGCGGGCGAAGCCGCGCACCAGTGCGACAGCCACCGCGATGCCGACCGCCGCCGAGACGAAGTTCTGCACCGCCAGGCCGGCCATCTGCACCAGGTGGCCCATCGTCGACTCACCCGAGTACGACTGCCAGTTGGTGTTCGTCACGAACGACACCGCCGTGTTCCACGCCCCGTGCGGCACCACCGGGTCGAAGCCCAGCGACAGCCACAGGTGGTTCTGCACCCGCTGGAACAGGTACAGGAACAGGATCGAGACCGCGGAGAACGCCAGCACGCTGCGGGCGTACACGCCCCAGGTCTGCTCGGCGGCGGGGTTGACCCCGACCAGGCGGTAGATGCCCCGCTCGACCCGCGACTGCTTGGTGCCGGAGACCGCCCGGAACATGTAGTCGCCGAACGGCTTGTAGACGGCGACGATCGCCGCCACCAGCGTCAGCACGAAGATGACGCCCGCTGTTGTCATGGTCATCAGAAGCGCTCCGGGAACAGCAGGGCGAACACCAGGAACGCGCCCAGCACCACCGCGAGCACCAGACCGACGGCGTTTACCGCGTTCACAGCTTCTCCACCGCCCGGACCACCAGGGCGAGCGCTGCGAACAGCGCCACCGTCAGGACCACGAACACCACGTCAGACACGCTGACTCCTCATACCGGAAAGGTTCGTCGCGACCGCCTTCCGGTCGCGCCGGGCAATCAAAGCCCCACCACCCGCCGGCCGGCAGGGGTCATAACGCGACCATGACGGCCGCGAACCTTTTCTTGACGTGGTTTTCACACCTGCCCACTGAACAGGTGAAATGCGGCACAGACCGGACGGGTGAGGCCGGTAGGAGAGGTGCGGGCCGGTCAGGCCGGCTTACGGGCCACCAGCACGTCGCGCATGATCGACTGATCGACCCGGTGCCGCAGCGCGCGGTAGGGCTCCTCGTCCACGACGGTCAGGCCGGCGTCGGCCAGGGCCGCAGCCGCGTCGTCCCGGCTGGCGACGTGGGTGTTCCAGGAGACCCCCAACGCACCGCCGGGGCGCAACAACCCGGCCCAGACCGGGGCGGCGTCCGCGAGCAGCGCCAGCGGGTCGCGGGTCACTCCCTGCCCAGTGGTACGACTGCCGTGCTGCACGCCGTACGGCGCGTCGGCGACGACGAGGTCCACGGTCTGCGGGCGGAAGAACTCCGCCGACCGGGCGGTGTCGGCGTTCACCACGTCCAGCAGCTGGGTCTGGCCGGCCTTGTGCTCCTCGCGGGTCGGCGCCAACTCGATCCGCACCCGCCGGCCGACCACCTTGCGTTCCCGCCGCACCGGCCCCGACTCCAGCACCCGGTGCTTGACCCGCTTCTGCTTCAACCACGTGGTGATGAACGCCCGGTACGCCTCGACGTCCTTCTGGTCGCGCTCGATCCCGGCCGCGTCGAAGCCGTACATCAGCGCCTGGTTGAGGGTGGTGCCCCGACCGCAGAGTGGGTCGAGCACCCGGAACCGGCGGCTGGTCATCTCGGTGGCCCAGTCCGAGGCGAGCAGTGTGACGTTGAGCAGCAGCTTGGTGAACTGCTCGTTGGTCTTGCCCGGGTACTTCTGGATGGTGAGCAGGTCGTCGTCGTAGCGGTCCAGCCGGCTCCACTCGATCGGCCGCAGCAGCTCGCCGACGATCTCGAACAACGCGTACCCGGCGGAGAGGTTGCCCAGCACTGCCAGGTCACGCTCCGTCAGCCCGTCACCGGTGAAGGTGATGTACGACGCCCCTCCGACGACAGCGGTGTCCAGCTCACCGATCCGACCGTCCAGCGCCGAGCGGCCGAAGATCTCCAGCTCCGCCTGGGTCAGGTCGACGGCGGCGCGGGCGTACACCCGGTTGGTGGCGGGCAGGATCAGCAGGCCGTAACGCGTCATGATCCGGCGAGTATTCCACAACCAGTCACTCTCGCCGGGAACCGGAGCGGCTGCCGGAGCGACTACCGGTACATGGGGTGTGAGCAGTGGCGGGAGGTCCTGTCCGCGCAACTGGACGGGGAGGAGACCGCCGCCGAACTGACGGCGGTGCAGGGGCACCTCGACGGGTGCGCCGATTGCCGGGCCTGGTTCACGGCGGCGGCCGCGCTGACCCGTCGGGTTCGTACCCGACTGGTGGTTGAGGTGCCCGACCGGACGGCGGCGATCCTGGCCGCCGTCGGTGGCAGCGCCGCTGGCGACGCGGCTGCCAGCGCCAGTGACACGCCGTCGGCCCGCCGGTCGCGCTGGCGGCCCCGCCTGCCCGGCCGCGCCGCGCTCGTCGGCGGCCTGCGGTCGGCGCTCGGCCGGCTCGGCGCGGTGCAGTTGGTGCTCGGCCTGGCCCAGGTGGGCCGGGGCGCCACCGCTGACCACCTGCACCCCACCGGCCAGCACCTGTGGCACGAGTCGGCGGCGTGGAACGTGGCGGTGGGCGCGGGGTTCCTGTTCGTGGCGCTGCGCCGCAGCCCGCCCGCCGGGCTGCTGCCGATGCTCAGCGCGTTCGTCGGCACGTTGCTGCTGCTGTCGGTCAACGACCTGGCCACCGGATCGGTGGGCGGGGAACGGCTGATCAGCCACGGCTTCCTGGTGGTCGGCTACCTGATCACCGTGCTGCTGTCCCGGCCCGGTCTGCGCCCTGGCGGACCGGCACCGCAGCGGCAGCCGACGCCGTCGCGCTGGCGGTTCGGCGCGGACGAGGTGGACCGGCCGCTGCGGGTGGTACGCCCCGATTCCTATCCGGCGCAGGCGGCCGACCGTTACCCCGCCCCGGCGGCGCGCACCGGTCAGGCCGCCCAGGCGGCGCGCGCCGGTCGGACCGCCGAACGCCGGGCCGCCGGAGCGGTCGCGTGAGTCCGCCTGCCGCTGCCGGGCCCGGTGGGCGCGCAGGTGCGCCCGAAGGCCGCTGACGCGGACGGCGAGCCAGTCCCCGC
>NZ_JAGPXZ010000047.1:0-15760 GCF_018070305.1 Micromonospora sp. M51
TCTCCTGCCGACCGATGAAGTCCCCGATCGCCCGGGGCAGGGAACGAACCGGGCCGACGGGTGGGGCCGGCCGACCGGCCAGGGCCAGGTCGCCGGCGAGCACCCGTTGGTGCAGCTCCTGCAGCTCGGCACCCGGTTCGATGCCCAACTCCTCGGCGTACGTCCGCCGGCCCTCGCGGTAGACGGCGAGTGCGTCGGCCTGCCGCCCGACCGAGGACAACGCCAGCATCAGCTGACCTCGCAGCCGCTCCCGCAACGGATTCCGGTCGACGCTCTCCGCCAACTCCTCGATCAGCTCAGCTGCCTGACCGAGGCGCAGTTCGACGTCGACGCACTCCTCCAACGCGGTGAGGCGTTGCTCGTCGAGCGTCTGGGCGCGACGGCGGACGCTCCGGCTCGCGATGCCACCGAGTGTCGGCCCCCGCTACAGGGCCAGCGCGGCGCGGAACTCCATACGCGCCTCGGCCAGCCGGCCGGCGACGACCTGGGCACGGGCCACCTCCACGCGCCGGTTGAAGACTTCGGCGTCCAGGTCGTTCGGTGCGGTACGCAGTCCGTACCCCGCCGGGTCGGTGACGATCAGCTCAGGCGCCAGCCCGAGTTCGGTGAACCGGCGGCGCAGCCGCGACACGCAGGTCTGCAACTGCGCGCGGGCGGTGGCCGGCGGGTGGTCCTCCCACACCGCGTCGACGAGTTCGTCGACCGGTACGAGCCGGCCGGCCCGCAACAGCAGCATGGCGAGGACGGTCCGGTCGCGTCCCGCGGTGACAGTGGCTTCGCCACCGCCCACCCGCAGAGGCCCCAGGATCCCGAACCGCATCTACTCTCCCGCGTCAGTGGTGCAACTTCCAGCAGAGTAGTCCGGTGGTGACAGATCGCCCCGGCCAGGCAAGAGTGATCTGAGAGCGGATCGACAGTGATGCGCAGCAAACTCACTTCGGTTTGTCGGTGACGGCATCCGACGGGGGCGGTGCGCCCGTCCCACCCCAGCGGGGCGGGCGTACCGATTGTCGGTAGAACACGGGCGACAGACGGGTGCCGGGCGGATTCGCCCGGCACCCGTTCGCGTTGCGGTCGGGTCAGCGGCGGCCGACGGTGAGCACCGGCTTGGTGACCTCGGCGAAGAAGTCGTTGCCCTTGTCGTCGACCACGATGAAGGCGGGGAAGTCCTCGACCTCGATCTTCCAGACCGCCTCCATGCCCAGCTCCGCGTACTCGAGCACCTCGACGTGCTTGATGCAGTCCTGGGCGAGGCGGGCCGCGGGGCCGCCGATCGAGCCGAGGTAGAAGCCGCCGTGCTGCTGGCAGGAACGGGTCACCTGACCCGACCGGTTGCCCTTGGCCAGCATCACCTGCGAGCCACCGGCCGCCTGGAACTTCTCCACGTAGGCGTCCATCCGCCCGGCGGTGGTCGGGCCGAAGGAGCCGGACGCGTACCCCTCGGGGGTCTTCGCGGGGCCGGCGTAGTAGACCGCGTGGTCCCGCAGGTACTGCGGCATCGGCTCACCGGCGTCCAACCGCTCGGCGATCTTGGCGTGCGCGATGTCCCGGGCGACGACAAGCGGGCCGGACAGGGACAGCCGGGTCTTGACCGGGTACTTCGACAGCTCGGCGCGGATCTCGTCCATCGGCCGGTTCAGGTCGACCCGGACGACCATCTCACCGTCGAGGGAGTCGTCGGTGACGTCGGGCAGGAACCGCGCCGGGTCGGTTTCGAGGCG
This sequence comes from Micromonospora sp. M51, assembly GCF_018070305.1. Lineage (NCBI taxonomy): Bacteria > Bacillati > Actinomycetota > Actinomycetes > Micromonosporales > Micromonosporaceae > Micromonospora > Micromonospora sp. M51. The sequence goes on from NZ_JAGPXZ010000047.1 coordinate 1,722, forward strand.
CTCCAGCCACACGCCCGACGGGGTGATCTTGGCGACGGCCTGGCGGTCCGCCGAGCAGGAAACGGCGATCGCCACCGGGCAGGACGCGCCGTGCCGGGGCAACCGGACCACCCGCACGTCGTGGCAGAAGTACCGCCCACCGAACTGCGCGCCGATGCCGAAGTTGCGGGTCAGCTCCAGCACCTGCGCCTCCAGCTCCAGATCGCGGAAGCCGTGCGCGCTCATCGAACCCGAGGTCGGCAGCGCGTCGAGGTACTTGGCGCTGGCGTACTTCGCGGTCTTCAGCGCGTACTCGGCGGAGGTGCCGCCAATGACGATGGCCAGGTGGTACGGCGGGCAGGCGGCGGTGCCGATCAGCCGCAGCTTCTCCTCCAGGAACTGCATCATCCGCACCGGGTTGAGCAGCGCCTTGGTCTCCTGGTAGAGGTACGACTTGTTGGCCGAGCCACCGCCCTTGGCCATGAACAGGAACTTGTACGCGTCGGGGTGCCCGTCCGGGTCCTCGGCGTACAGGTCCACCTGGGCGGGCAGGTTGCTGCCGGTGTTCCGCTCGTCCCACATGGTCAGCGGGGCGAGCTGCGAGTAGCGCAGGTTGAGCTTGGTGTACGCCTGGTAGACGCCCCGGGAGATGGCCTCGGCGTCGGCACCGTCGGTCAGCACGTGCCGGCCGCGTTTGCCCATCACGATGGCGGTGCCGGTGTCCTGGCACATGGGCAGGACACCGCCGGCAGCGATGTTGGCGTTGCGCAGCAGATCCAGCGCGACGAACCGGTCGTTCGGCGAGGCGGCCGGGTCGTCGATGATCGCCCGGAGCTGCGCCAGGTGCGCGGGGCGCAGGAAGTGCGCGATGTCGTGCATCGCCTCGGCGGTCAACGCGGTGAGCGCGGCCGGCTCCACAGTGAGGAACCGGCGGCCTCCCGGGCCGTGTACGACGTCCACGCCCTCGTCGGTGACCAGGCGATAGTCCGTCTGGTCCGGGCCGGTCGGCAGCAGAGGGGCGTACGAGAATGCGGCGGCACTGCTCATGAGCGGCAAGCCTAGGGCAGACCGGTCGATCACTCCCACCCGCCGGGCGGGTCCTGGGACGCCGCTCTCATCCAGCAGGCGCGCCGGGCCCGGCCGCCGTGCGCATCGTCGGGCGAACGGCCCGCTCAGCCGTCCTTACCGCCGCCCGGGTCGGGGCAGAGTTCCCCCTTCGGCCCGCAGTCGTCGTTGTCCGGCCCGCCGGGGTCGGTGCCGCCCGGCCGGGGATTCCCACCGTCGCCGGGCGGCCGGGTGGACGAGCCGCCGGCCGCGCCGACGAAGCGGACGTACCCGATCTCCCGCCCCTCGCCAATGATCATGCCCTGTGATCCGACGGCGCGAGCGTTCGCCGAGGTGCGCAGGGCGGCCAGCCGGGACGGCTTCTCGTCGGCCACCACCACCGCGTACGGGGTGAGCGCCGCGCCGGCCTTGCCGCTGGCCTGCCGCGTCCAGAGCACCTTGTCGGTGCCCAGCTCACGGGCGATCACGGAGCGTTTGTCGGCGGCCCGGAACACCGCGGAGCGATCGTCCACAGCAATCAACTTGGTGCCCGACTCACCGACCCAGAGCAGCCGTCCGTCGTACCCGTCGATGACCGCCTCACGGCCGTCGGGAGCGACGCCGATCAGCACGTTCCGCGCGCCCTGCGGGTCCTCGCGTTGCACGCAGCCGGCCGAGTCGGCGGTGCGCAGGTTGACGCCGGCCCGCTGCCAGGCCTCCTGCCCGGTGGCCGAGTCGCGGGCGGAGATGGCGAAGTAACAGGTGCCGTCCTGGGAGCGGGCGGCGATCCGCAGCAGCCGACCGCCCACCACGGAGAGCCGCTCGTCCCGGGCCGGCTCGACGTTCTGCAACACCCGGCCGGTGGCGGTGTCGACCACGTGGACCCGACCGTCGACCGGGAAACCGAGCAGTGGCGGCGCGGCCTCCGCCCCGGCCACCCCGTCGTCGATCCGGTTGGCGGTGAGCCGGCGGGTGCCGCGCAGACCCGGGTTGTCGGCGAGCAGGCCGCTGTGCACTCCGGGCAGGAAAGCCGTCCACAGCGGCGCGGTGCCACGCGGGTCCCAGGCGCTCAGGGTGCAGTCGGTGGCGTCGGTGCAGCGGGCGTCGAGGAGCAGATTGCGGTACGTCCAGACGGCAACCGCGTCGTCGTCACGTCGCCGGGTCACCCCGGTCGTCGGGTCGAGCAGCTCGTACCCCTTGACCAGGAGCTTGCCCACGGCCACGACTGGGTCACGGTCACCGCCGGCGACCGCCGCCCAGTCGGCCTTGCGCTCCCAGAGCTGGGCGCCGGTGGCCAGGCTGCGGGCCTCGACCCGGGTGCGCTGCTCGACAACGACGGCGTCGCCGGCGATGGTCACGCTGCGCGGAGTGCCGCCGACGCGTTGCTGCCAGACCACGTCGGGCTCGGAGATGGGTTCGCTGCGGTCCACCCAGTCCCACAGGCCGGGGAACGGGTTCCACACGCCGGTCGCGGCGAGGGCGACGACCACGGCGAGGCCGAGCAGCAGCCCACCGCGCACGCTCCCCTTCGCCACACCGCACACCGTAGCCACGATCACGGATCTTCCGTACGCCCGCGTCGCCGTGTCGCCGCGCTTTCTGGGCGGGGAGGTGTTACAGCACCCTTCCGTCGGCCCGAACGGCGCTGCGCACCAGTGGAAGCGTGCGGTAGGGAATCTGCTCGGCCAGCGCGATGATCGTGGAGGCCCGGGTGATGCCGGCGGACGAGACGATCTGGTCGATGACCCGTTGCAGATCCGTGTTGGAGCGGGCCACGATCCGGCAGAGCAGGTCGCTGGAGCCGGTGATGGTGTGCGCCTCCAGCACCTCGGGGATGGCGGCGAGGTGGGCGGTGACCGGGTCGTGGCCGTGCCGCTGACTGATCTCCAGGGTGACGAAGCTGGTCACCGCGAACCCGATCGCGGCCGGTGCGATCTCGGGGCCGAAGCCCTTGATGACCCGCCGCTCGATGAGCTTGTCCAGCCGGGCCTGCACGGTGCCCCGGGCCACCCCGAGCCGCCGGGAGCATTCCAGCACCCCGATCCGGGGTTCCTCGGCGAGCAGTTCGATCAAGCGCACGTCGAGCGCGTCGAGCTGTACATTCTGCTCACCATTCATGAGTGCAGACCATACCGAATGCGCAACCTGACCAGCATTTCTGCCAACAGTTGCCCACCCCACACCGGGCCAGCGATCCTCGCCAGAAGAACCGACCACGGCGGCCCACAAGGCCGGCCGGTACGCGAGGGAGCCCATCATGACCCAGGCGATCGACCGACCCCAGTCGACCGAGGACGTCGACACCGACCGGCTCGTGGGAGCTGTCGACCACGACATCAGCCACGACCCGTTCCCGGTCCGGGGCCTCGACCACGTGCACTTCCTGGTCGGCAACGCCAAGCAGGCCGCCCACTACTACTCCACCGCGTTCGGCATGACCTGCGTGGCGTACCGCGGTCCCGAGCAGGGCTACCGGGACCACGCCCAGTACGTGCTGACCAGCGGCTCGGCCCGGTTCGTGCTGACCGGTGCGGTACGCCCGGACGCCGACGGCTCCGAGCACGTGGCCCGGCACAGCGACGGGGTCAGCGACATCGCGCTGGAGGTGCCGGACGTGGACGCCGCGTACGCGCACGCCATCGCCCAGGGCGCCGCGAGCGTCGTCGAGCCGCACGAGGTGAGCGACGAGCACGGCACCGTGCGGATGGCCGCCATCGCCGCGTACGGCGACACCCGGCACACGCTTGTCGACCGGTCCCGCTACACCGGCCCGTTCCTGCCCGGCTTCGTGGCCCGCGGCCCGATCGTGGACCGGCAGCCGATGATCGACGCCGGCATCCAGCCGAAGCGCTTCTTCCAGGCCGTCGACCACGTGGTCGGCAACGTGGAGCTGGGCCGGATGGACGAGTGGGTCGAGTTCTACAAGCGGGTGATGGGCTTCTCCAACATGGCGGAGTTCATCGGCGACGACATCGCCACCGACTACTCGGCGCTGATGAGCAAGGTCGTGGCGAACGGCACCCGCAAGGTGAAGTTCCCGCTCAACGAGCCGGAGATCGCCCGCAAGAAGTCCCAGATCGACGAGTACCTGGAGTTCTACCAGGGCCCGGGCGCGCAGCACATCGCCGTCGCCACCAACGACATCCTGGCCAGCGTCGACGCGATGCGCGCCGCCGGTGTGGAGTTCCTGGACACCCCGGACTCGTACTACGACGACCCCGAGCTGCGCGAGCGGATCGGCAACGTGCGGGTGCCGATCGAGGAGCTGAAGGCCCGCAAGATCCTGGTCGACCGGGACGAGGACGGCTACCTGCTGCAGATCTTCACCAAGCCGGTGCAGGACCGTCCCACCGTCTTCGTCGAGCTGATCGAGCGGCACGGCACGCACGGCATCGTCAAGGGCAACGTCAAGGCGCAGGTCCACGCGATCGAGCGGGAGCAGGAAGCCCGCGGCAACCTGTAACACTTGCGAGCGTGACGCAACCTCCGTCGTACCCGACGCCGCCGGTCGGTGGGCCCCGACCCACCACCGGCGGCGTCGCGCCGCTGCCCGGACCACACCCTTCGGGGTACGCCCCGCGACACGTCCATGACGAGTTCGCCGGGACGGTCGTCGTTAAGGTGTCCTCGTGAGTGAGCGAAGCGGAACGGCCGCGTGAGCGTTCAACCTGGTTGGTACGTCGACCCCGCCGACACCGAGACCCGGCGTTACTGGGACGGCGAGGGTTGGCTCGGCGCGCCCATCCCCGTCGACGCGACCCCGCCGGACGGCCCGCCGCCACCCGAGCCACCACCCGCGCCGGTCGGCCCGGCCGAGCCCGCGACGTCGGCAACCCGCGACGCGGCGACCGCCGCGCCGGGCTGGCCGCCGCAGCAGGGCCCACCCCCCGGGTACGGCCCGCAGCAGGGCCCACCCCCGGGGTACGGCCCGCAGCCGGGGCACGGCCCGGGTTGGGGACCCCAGGCCGGCCCACCCGGATGGGGACCGCAGGCCGGGCCACCCGGATGGGGACCGCAGGCCGGCCCACCCGGATGGGGACCACAGGCCGGTCATCCTGGCTGGCCCGGACGGCCGCCCGAGCCACGACCGCACGGCCACCGGCTGGCCGGCTACGGCCGTCGGCTCGCCGCCCGGGTGATCGACTTCGGCCTCGTCTTCGCCCTGAACGTGGTCGTCAACGGCTGGTTCGTCTGGCGCTGGGCGCAGGAGTGGGCACCGTACTGGCAGGAGGTCTTCCGGCGCGCGGCGCGCGGCGACACCTCCGCCGAGGGCCTTCCGCTCCCCAGTGAGCAGTCCAACTCCCTCCTGGTGGCGATCCTGCTGATCGCCACCGCGCTCTGGCTGGCGTACGGGGTGCCCGCCATGGCCGCCGGTGGGCAGACCGTCGGCAAGCGGATGATGCGGATCCGGGCGGTGCCGATCGCCGCCGACCAGCCGCTGGGCTTCCGCCGGGCGTTGAGCCGGTGGAGCACGCTGGGCCTGCCGACGCTGCTCTGGTACTGCGCCGGGCTGGGCCTGGTGCTGCAACTGGTCGACGCCCTCTCCCCCCTCTTCGACCACCCGCTGCGCATGGCGCTGCACGACAAGCGCGCGCAGACGGTGGTCGTCGAAGTCCCCAACCGGCCCGATTCCGCCCCCTCGAACGACCGCAACCAGCCCCCGGGAGACACCCCATGACCGACTCCGGACGTCACCAGCCGGCACTGCGGCTGACCCGCGCCGACCTGGACGCGCTGCCCAACTACGTGCCGGGGCGCAGTCCTGCCGACCTGGCCCGCGAGTTGGGCCTGCCGGAGGCCATCAAGCTGGCCAGCAACGAGGTGCCGTACGGCCCGCTGCCCGGCGTGGTGGAGGCGGTCACCGAGGCGATCACCACGTCGCACCGCTACCCGGACATGGGCGTTGTCGCGCTGCGGGACGCATTGGCCGAGCGGTACGGCGTCGACGCCGACCGGATCGCCACCGGCTGCGGCTCGGTGGCGCTCGCCGAGCACCTGGTGCGGGCCACCTGCCTGCCGGGTGACGAGGTGCTCTACTCGTGGCGGTCCTTCGAGGCGTACCCGATCATCGTGGCGACCAGCGGCGCGACCAGCGTGCGGGTGCCCAACGACGCCGGGCACGGGCACGACCTGGCGGCGATGGCCGCGGCGGTGACCGACCGAACCAGGGTGATCTTCGTCTGCAACCCGAACAACCCCACGGGTACGGCGGTGCGCCGGGCCGAGTTGGACCGGTTCCTCAACGGGGTGCCGGACGACGTGCTGGTGGTGATCGACGAGGCGTACCGGGAGTTCGTCACCGACCCGGAGGTGCCGGACGGTCTCGACTACCTGGACCGGCCCAACGTGGCGGTGCTGCGCACCCTGTCGAAGGCGTGGGGGCTCGCCGGGCTGCGAATGGGCTGGCTGGTGGCCCAGCCGGTGGTGGCCGCCGCCATCCGCAAGGTGGCGACCCCGTTCTCCAGCAGCACGGCGGCCCAGGCCGGGGCGCTGGCCGCGCTGACCCAGGCGACGGAGATGGAGCGCCGCTGCGCCCTGGTCGTCGCCGAGCGGGACCGGGTCACCGAGGCGCTGCGCAAGTTCGTGCCCGAGGCGCCGACGAGCCAGGCCAACTTCGTCTGGCTGCCGTTGGGCGAGCGTGCCGTGGCGTTCGGCAAGGCGTGCGAGTCGCGCGGGGTGATCGTGCGGCCGTTCGCCGGGGACGGCGTCCGGGTCACCATCGGCACCCCGGCGGAGAACGACGCCTTCCTGGCCGCTGCGGAGACGGCGCTGACCTGAGGACCGACCGGCCATCTGTGACCAATTAATGACGGATGGACGGTTTGTCCGGTTTGCTCCATTTTTTGCCCTATCTTCCGAAGTAGTCGACGCGCCGAGGATCGCGTCGACTCACTTCGAGAACGGGGTAAAACACGTGCGTACTGCCAAGATCTGTCTGGCCGGCGCGGCCGCCGCGGCGATGGTCGGCTTCCTCGCCGCTCCGGCCGCCGCCGCGCCCGACGACACCACCGCCACCACGTTCGAGGTGCTCGCCGGCACCCTCGACATCGTCGCGCCGACCACCGCCGACCTTGGTACTGGTGCCCCCGGTGGCACCATCACCGGGCAGCTCGGCACCGTGACCGTCGACGACTCCCGAGGCGCCGCCGACGCCTCCTGGGTCGCCTCGGTGACCTCGACGGTCTTCCAGACCGGCGGCGGCTCGCCGCCCGAGACGGTCCTGCCGGCCGAGATCGACTACTGGTCCGGCCCGGCGACGGCGACCACCGGTGACGGCACCTTCACCCCCGGGCAGACCACCGCCGGCGACGCCGCACCGCTGGACAGCGTCACCCCGCTCACCGCGTTCACCCACAGCGGCGGCACCGGCGGCAACACCGCCAGCTGGAACCCCACCCTGGTGGTCAACGTCCCGCTGGACAGCATCGCGGGCGTCTACACGGGCACGGTGACACATTCCGTGGCGTAGCCGCCGGGGGCGGTCGACCATCGCGGTCGCGCTCGCCCTGTTCTGCCTCGCCGGTCCGGGTCTGTCGACCCGGGCCGGCGCGGTCGAACCGGATGCGGGTTCGGACGACGGCACCATCGGGATCCGGTTGCTGGAAGCCCCGACCGAGCGCCGCGCCGACCCCCGGGCGCTGCGTTACATCGTCGACCACCTACCGCCGGGGACCACCATCAAGCGGCAACTGCTGATCGTCAACCGCACCGACCAGACCCGTCGGGTCGACGTGTACCCGGCGGCCGCGACAGTGGAGGGTGCGGCGTTCCGCTTCGGCGAGGGCCGCGCCGAGAACGAGCTGACCTCCTGGGTCACCCTCGACGAGCGCTCCGTCCAGCTGGGACCGCGGGGCGAGACCCGGGTCCGCGCGACTGTCACGGTGCCGCCGGCTGCCTCCCGGGGCGAGCGGTACGGGGTGATCTGGGCGTCCACCACCTCGCCTCCCCGAGCCGGCGGCGAGATCAGTCAGGTCCACCGGGTCGGCGTCCGGATGTACCTCGACGTCGGGCCCGGCGGCGAACCCGCCTCCGACTTCTCGATCGGCGAGGTGCGCCCGGCCCGCAGCCCCGCCGGCGAACCGTCGTTGACCGTCCAGGTCACCAACACCGGAGGCCGTGCCATCGACCTGACCGGCGCGGTCGCCCTGACCGACGGCCCGGCGGGTAGCCGGGCCGGCCCGTTTCCGGTCGGGCAGGGCGTCACGCTGGCGCCGGGCGCGTCCGGGCAGGTCATCGCCCGGTTCCCGGCCGCGCTGCCGAACGGCCCCTGGAAGGCGGAGGTGAACCTGGAGAGCGGTCTGGTGAAGCGCGGCGTCACCGCGCAGATCACCTTCCCCGACCCCGGTCAGGTCGGAAAGCAGGGCAGCGTCGTCTCCCGGATCGTTTCCGGGTGGACGGTGGCGGCGGCCGGCGCGGGGCTGCTGCTGGTTGTCGGCCTCGCAGTGCTGGTCCGCCGCTCGCGCCGGTCCGGTCGGCCACCCACCAGCCAGCCGAGGGAGCGCGTCCCGGCCGGTCGTTGACCCCGCACCACAACCCGCCCTTCGCCGAAACCCGCCCCTCGCCGAGGCCGTCAGCCCGGCCGCCGCCGGCCAGGCCCGTCAGCCCGGCCGGTCAACTCGGTCGGCGGCGGCGGGCGGCGAACCAACCGATGACGATCAGGGCCGCGCCCAGCATGGCGAGCGGCAGCGCCGACCCGCCTGATCCGGTGACCGGCAACTCGCCGTGACTGGGCGAGGGTTGCGGTGGTGCCGTCGGCGTGGACGTGGGTGGCGGCTGCGGGGTCGGCGACGCCGGCAGGATCTCGAAGGTGACGCCGGTACCTCCGGACGGCTCGGGCCGCGCGACGCTGAACCCGGGTACCGAGGCGGGTTCCGCGGCCAGCACCGGCGACACCGCCAGCGTCAGGCTCGCGGCGGCGGCGAGCGCGCCGCCCACGAGGTAGTTGGCTGCTGTCCTGGCCATGCGCCGACCCCTTCCACCGGAAATCCGAACCGTGAAAAACATACCCTTTTCGGACAAAGAGGTAGAACGGTTCACGATTCCGCGGTCGAAGACGCCACTATCAGGTGGCGGCCAGGATCACCGCCTCGCCGGTGTAGTAGTAACGCCGGTCGTCGCCGTCGGGGTCGACCGGCTTACGGAGCCGCTCGACCGCGACGAACCCGTCCTCGGCCGTCACCGCACCGGGCGCCCAGCCGGTGCCGTCCGAGCCGACGTTGAGCACGAAGCGCGACAACTGCCTACCGGTCACCGGGTCCACAGTCACCAACTCGTTCGCCTCGGTCAGCAGGTGCACCCGGCCCGGCTGCGCGGCCAACACCCGGGCCACCCCCAGGCCCGCGGACCGCCACAGCTCGCTGCCCGTACGCGCCGATCGACCCACCACCACCCCGTCGAGTACGGCGACCGACTGCTCACCGACCAGCACCGCACCGGCCGGGTCCAGCGCGGGGGCGGCGACCGGCCGGCCGGCGTCCACCAGCCAACCCCGACCACCCTCGTCACCCGGCCCGGCGGTCCGCAGCCCCAGACAGTCCGACCAGCCGGTACGGCAACCGAGCGGCGTCACCACCAACGCGTCCGGGCCGTTCGGCGGTCGCCAACGCTCCCGTACCGCGCCCGTCGCCGCGTCCCGGAACTCGACAGTCGCCGCCCCGGCGCAGGTGTCCAGACCGATCAGCTGCCCGGCGGCGGTGGTGCCGACGTCGCTGCGGCAACTGCCGGGCAGCTTGACCCGCCACAGCTCCCGACCGCCGCTCAGCTCGACCCCGCGCGCCTGGGCGTCCCCGGTCACCACCAGCACGGTCCGCCCGTCGGGGAGGTCGGTCAGCTGGAGCCCCGGCGCATCCCAGACGGTCGCCGCCCCGGTACGCCGCACCAGTGCCGCGCTCTCGGCGGGCTCCGGGCCGTCGGCTCGCCAGAGCACCCCGCCGGTGCGGGCGTCGAGTGCGACGAGTTGCCCGTCGGACCAGCGGCTGACCACCGTGCTGCCGCTGGCCACCACCCCGCTCAGCTCTGCCGGCCACCGCCGGTACGACCAGTAGGGGCTGGTCCGGTACCGTCCGTCGACCGGTCGGTCGGCGTAGACCTGGCGGTGTGCGGCGTACACCCGCAGTCTCCCGTCGACGATCAACGGGGCGACCGGCAACCGACCGATCACTCCGGCAGCCGGTCGGGCCGGGGCCGGGTAGTCGCCCCGCGCCACGGTGCTCACCTCTGCCGGCGCGAGGACCCGGTGGACGATGACCGCGACCGCCGCCGTCGCGAGCAGCGCCGCGACCGCGATCACGAGCCGTCGCCGGCCTCTCGGGAACCTCATGCCGCACCTCCGCCCGGCACCCTACCCAGCGGAGGCGGCCGGACCCCGGTCAGGTCGTGGCGGGGCTGCTGGTTGGCGTTCAGGCGGCTTCGACAGTGCCGGTGGCACCGGCCGCGACGGCCAGATCGGCGAGATCACGCCAGAGTGCCGCCTCCACCGCCCGGGCGGCCAGGCCGCCGAGCAGCAGCGCCACCACCCGACCGTACGGAGCGGTCGGCACCGCCTCCTGGGTGACGGTGATCGCTGTGCAGCCCCGGCTGCGGCGACGGACCGGCCGCAGGCCCCAGGTGATGCGATAGTCGGCGCCGGCGCCGGAGGAGCAGAGCACCAGTCGCTGCGGGGCGAGCGCCTCCACCACCAGGAACTCCTCGGTGAGCGTGCCGCCGCCCGGCTGGACGCGCTCCTCACGCCAGGAGGTGCCCGGACCGAACGGGCCGGGGGTGAGCACCTCGATCGGGCCGGCGGCGGTCATCCGCGCAGCGCGGCCGGGCAGGTCGGTCAGCAGACGCCAGACGTCGACAGTGTCGGCCTCGATGATCCCGGTAATCGCCACCGTCGACATGCCACCCTCCCGTGTCCCCGACGGTACGCGGAGTGAGGGCCGGACGGGGCCCCCGGGACGGAATTTCCACCTCCCGGGGGCGATGCTGTCCGATTGGGCGGTCGCTTCGGCACCGGTCGTCGTCGACCGGTGCCGAAGCGCCGGTCAGCGCTCGAAGCGACCGGCCCGAATCGCGCCGATGAACGCTGTCCACCCCGGCGGGCTGACCGCGAGTGTGGGGCCGGCCTGATCCTTGGAGTCGCGGACCCCGACCAGACCATGGACATCGACCAGGTTGTCCGCCACTTCCACGCAGAGCCCCTGGTCGTTTGAGCGGCTACTGGTACGCCAGACCGCGCCCGCAAGATCGTGCATCGTCGTTACCTCCGTGTGCGTCGGGATGCCCACCGCTGGCGGCCGGGTGGAGCCCGGCTCGGATTGCGCGGTGTGGCAACGGAATCCGGACGATCAACGGGTCAACAAGGGCCGGTGATCGCACAGCCGGTGCGATCACGGGTCCCGTGCACGAGACGGATGGCGGGTGCCCGCTCAGCGGGCCGGACGAACCGTGCCGGATACCTCACCGAGGGCGATGGTGGTGCCGTCCGGGCCGGGGGCGGTGGCCGTGATGGTCACCGTGTCACCGTCGTCGAGGAAGGTGCGATTCTCGCCGCCCACAGTGACCGGCTCGGCCCCACCCCAGGTCAGTTCCAGGAAGGACCCGACCTGTCCCCGCTCGGGCCCGGAGACGGTGCCGGAGGCGTACAGGTCACCGGTGCGCAGCGAAGCCCCGTTGACGGTGAGGTGCGCCAACTGCTGTGCGGGGGTCCAGTACATGGTGGCGAACGGTGGCTCGCTGACCCGCTCGCCGTTCCACTCGACAGCCAGTCGGAGGTCCAGGCCCAGGTGCGGCACGTCCCGCAGGTAGTCGACGACCGGCGGGTCCTGGTCGGGAGCGGGCACGAAGGCGTCGCCGAGCGCGTCCAACGGCGTCACCCAGGCCGAGACCGAGGTGGCGAACGACTTGCCGAGGAACGGGCCGAGGGGTTGGTACTCCCAGGCCTGGATGTCCCGGGCGGACCAGTCGTTGACCAGCACCACCCCGAAGATGTGCTCGGCGAAGTCGTCCACGGAAACCCGATCGCCCAACGCGCTGGGTACGCCCACCACGAAGCCGACCTCGGCCTCGATGTCGAGGCGTATCGACGGGCCGGTGACCGGGCCGTCGGCGGAGGCCCGCTGCCCGGTCGGCCGGGTCACCGGCGTGCCGGAGACGACAACGGTGCCGGCCCGACCGTGGTAGCCGATCGGCAGGTGCTTCCAGTTCGGCAGCAGCGGCGGCTGGCCGGGGCGGAAGATCTGCCCGACGTTCGCGGCGTGGTGCTCGGAGGAGTAGAAGTCGACGTAGTCGGCCACCTCGATGGGGAGCAGCAGCTCCACGTCGTCGAGGGGCACCAGCAGCGGCTCCACGGCGGCCCGGTGCGCCGGGTCGGTCAGCAGCTCGGTGATCCGCTGGCGTACCGCCGTCCACTGCGGACGTCCGAGCGCCATGAAGTCGTTGAGCACGGGCCGGCACAGCGCGCCGGCGGCCAGCACCAGCTCGGCGGCCTCCGCAGCGGCGAGGTCGAGGACCCAGGACCCGATCCGTACGCCGATCCGCGCCGGACCGCCGTTCTGTCGGAACACCCCGTACGGCAGGTTCGTCACCCCGTACGGCGAACCGTCGGCGCCGGTCACCCAGGTCATGCGTCGTAGCCCCCGTTCACCAGCCCCAGCCGGATCAGATCGGTCAGTGGTTCCAGGATGCTGCACGAGCCGAAGCCCACCCACAGCGGGCGGGGCGCGTCCAGCCGTGCCGTCGCGCGCTCCACCAGGGGCCGCGGGTCGACAACGGTCAACAGTTCGGCGACCGAGCGCACCCCGTCACCGTCGGCGGCGGCCAGTGTCGCGGCCAGCACGTTGGCGTAGCCGTGGTGGGTGAACCCGGTCTCCGGGTCCAGGTGCCGGATCGCCTGGTGCAGGCCGGCGGTGAGCTTGAACGGCAGGTCCCGGTCCCGGCAGGCGCAGATCACCGTGGCCAGCTCGGTCGGCGTCGGGAAGAGTTCGGCGGCCAGGCCACCGGTGCGGAACTTGGCCGCGACGGGCACCCCGTCGGCCCGCGCGGCGACGAGCGCGTCCAGCGCACCCATCAGACCGAAGGTCAGCGGCAGTTCGGCGTAGATGGCTTCCACACCGGCCAGCTCGCCGGTCAGCCGCAGCAGCTCGGCGATGCCGGGCAGGGGGTCCTCGCCGCGCTTGGCGACCGCCACCTCGACCTGACGCGCGGTGACGCCGTCCGGGGCGAGGAACGACAGCGCGAACGGCAGGTTCCCGATCCCGGTGTCACCGATGACGCCGACCCCCAGGCCCTCGCCCGGGTCGACGAGCCCGCTCAGCTCGCCGGCCGCCACCGTCGAGGCGGGGACCAGCAGCGGTCCGACCAGGTCGGCGTACCAGGCGGCGCGGTGCTGGCGGTGGGCGGCCAGGGCGTCGGGCAGCGTGGCGCTGCCCGGAGGGAAGACGGCGGCGTCGTCCACCAGGCCGGTCAGGAGTGCGGGCACCTGCGTTGACACGGAACAAGAATGTACGGGACGCTACGAGGAACGGACAACAGCGTCCGATTATCGGACGCCTTCGGCCGGTGGACGGAACCCCTCGGGAGGCGAGATGCCGTATTACCGCAGCGTCGGCGAGGTGCCGCGCAAGCGCCACACCCAGTTCCGGCAGCCCGACGGCAGCCTCTACGCCGAGGAGCTGATGGGCCAGGAGGGCTTCTCCTCCGACTCGTCGCTGCTCTACCACCGGCACGCGCCCACCGCGATCCTGGCCGCCGACGAGTTCACCCCGCCCACGTTCACCCGGGCACCGAACCTGCCGCTCAAGCCCCGCCACCTGCGCACCCACAAACTGGACACCGGCGGCTCCGACCCCATCCTCGGCCGGCAGTACCTGCTCGCCAACGACGACGTCCGGATCGGGTACGTCCTCGCCGACCGGCCCTCACCGCTGTTCCGCGACGCCACCGGCGACCACTGCCTCTACGTCGAGGCCGGCACGCTGCGGGTCGAGTCCCCGTTCGGGGTGCTGGACGCGGTCGCCGGCGACTACGTCGTCATC
>NZ_JAGPXZ010000470.1:0-4932 GCF_018070305.1 Micromonospora sp. M51
GGGTTGCGCGGGCAGGGTCAGGCGGGGTTGGTGGTGAGGAGGGCTTCGACCTCGGCGCGGGTGGGCGGGTTGGCGCCGCGGCGGGCGCAGGTCAACGCGGCCACCGTGGCGGCCTGCCGGAGGACCACACCCCACTGCGGCCCGGTCACCGCGGCGAGCCGGTCGGCCGGCCGGTCACCGAGCGCGTCGAGGTCGGCCAGCGCGGCCAGCAGGCCACCGGTGAACGAGTCGCCGGCACCGACGGTGTCGACAACAATGGTCCGCACCGCCGGCTCCTCGTGCAGCGAGCCGTCGGGCGCGAGCAGCCAGGCACCCTCGCCGCCCCGGGTCACCACGGCGCAGGACACCCCGGCCGCCCGCCACTCGGTCATCACGTCGGCCAGCGACCGGTCCGGGTAGAGCCAGGCCAGATCCTCGTCGCTGGCCTTGACCAGGTGCGCGAGGCGGATCTGCCGGCGTACCCGCTCCTGCTCCGCCGCCCGGTCCGTGACGATGCTCGGCCGCAGGTTGAGGTCGATGGAGACGGTGAGCCCGTCCCGCTGGCGTTCCCGGGCGAGCAGGCCCTCCAGCACTTCCGCACCGGGGGCCAGCGCGAGCGCGAGGGATCCGGTGTGCAACGCGACCGCCGGTGTTCCGGCCAGTTCGGGCAGCTCGCGCGGCGTCCACTGCCAGTCCGCCGCACCGGCCAGCCGGAATTCGTAGCTGGCCTGCCCGGCGGCGTTCAGCGTGGCCACCGCCACCGACGTGGGCTCCTCGGCGTGCACCGCCCACCCCAGGTCCACCCGGTTGGCGCTCAGGTGCTCGACGAGCTGCCGACCGTACTCGTCGTCGGCGAGCCGGGCCAGCAGTCGTACCGGCTGGTCGAGCCGGGCCAGTGTGACAGCGACGTTCGCCGGGGAGCCACCCGGCACCGCCCGCTGACCCTCGGCGGTGACGACCAGGTCGATCAGTGCCTCACCCGCGACGACGATCACGCGGTCACCTCCCCCGGTGCGAGCGGGCCGGGGCCACCGAGCCCGTCGGCCGCGCGGGACAGCAGTACCGCCTGGTAGGCGTGGTAGACGTCCGGTCGGCCGTGCCAGACCGTGCCGGCGGGCCGGTTCTGCGCGTCCAACTCGTGCCGCCATCCGGTCTGGTCGATGAGACTGCGGCGGGCGTACGCCCAGAAGGCCCGGTACCAGTCGAGGTAGACCGCGTCCCCGGTGCGCCGGTGCAGGGTGATCGCCGCACCGACGGCCTCGGCGAGCACCCAGTGCATCCGGGAGCGCACCACCGGCCGGTCGTCCCAGTCGATCGTGTAGACGAAGCCGTCCGCGCCGTCGACGGCCCAGCCGCGACGCACGGCGGCGGCGAACAGGGCGCGGGCGTCGGCGAGCAGCCAGCGGGGTGGCTGCGGCAGCACCGCCTCCAGCTCCAGCAGCAGCCGAGCCCACTCCAGCCAGTGCCCGATGGTGGAGCCGTACGGCCGGAACGGGTCGGCGGGCTGGTCCCGGTTGTAGTCGGGCAGCGGCGACCAGTCGGTGGTGAAGTGTTCGGGCAGCCGCCAGTCGTGCCGGGCCGCCTCACCGTGCACGAGGTGGGTGGCGATCCGCAGGGCCCGGTCGGCCCAGCTCGCGTCGCCGGTGGCGGCGGTAGCGCCGAGGAACGCCTCGACCATGTGCATGCTGCTGTTGGCGCCCCGGTAGTCCTCGGTGACCGTCCAGTCGCGGTTCCACGACTCGCGGACCGCCCCGGCGTCCTCGTCCCAGAACCGGTCCCGCACGACGGCCAGCACGTCCGCGAGCAATCGGTCCGCGCCGGGCCGTCCGGCGCGCGCCGCGCTGGAGGCGGCGAGCAGCACGAACGCGTGGTCGTAGCCGGCCTTGCGGTCGTTGACGGGTGCGCCCTGCTGGTCCACCGCGCTGAACCAGCCGCCGTACCGGTCGTCGCGCAGCAGCGTGCTGAGCGCGGCGACCCCGTGGTCGACCAGGGCGGCGGCGTCCGGGTCGCCGTTGCGATGGGCGAGGGCTGCCACGTGGGTCATCCGGCAGGTGATCCAGGTGTGGATCGGTTCGCTCCGATCCGGGGTGCGGTCGTCGGTCAACCACCAGAAGCCGCCCTCGGCCCGTACCGAGCGGCGGGCGGTGTCGAGCAAGGTCCGGGTCTGGTCGGCGAGGAAGTCGTCCAGATCGGGCAGGTCTGTCGACCCCGCCGGAGCGGGGGTCGTTGCGGCGTCGGATCGGGGCACGTCGGTCATCTCAGCTGGTCACCGTTGGGTAGGAAAGGGACATACGGCCAGGATCGGCGGACAGACCGGGTCCGCGCCGGGAAACCGTCAAGGGGACACCGCGAACCGGGTGCGGCAGGGAGAGGATCATGCACACAATCCCTTCCCTTTTGTCCGTTGACATCGTTGTCACCGGTCAACCCTGCTCCGGCAGCCGGCCGACTGTCAATTCCGGCTGCGTCACACCACAGCGGGACAGCTTCGGTCAGTAGTAGTCGTCGATCGGCCGACGTGCCTCCTCGAACAGCGCCGGCCCCTCGTACCGGACCGGGGGCAGCGCCGGGGTGGGCGGCTTGACCTCCTCGAACTGCTCGCTGGACAGCGCGTACACCACCCGGCCGAGGCCAGACCGCTCGATCGCTGTCGCACACATCCCGCAGGGCTGGCAACTGGTGAACATGGTGGTGCCGGCAGCCACCTCGGGCGGAAGCTCCCGGGCCGCCCAGACGGCCAGCTTCAACTCCGGATGCGCGCTGATGTCCGCGCCGGAGACCACCGTGTTGTGGTCCTCGACCAGGACCACGCCGGCCGCGTCGACAAGCAGCGAGCCGAACGGCCGTTCGCCGGACGCCCCAGCCCGCCTGGCGATCTCCACGGCCTGGCGGAGAAACTTCTCGTCGTCGGGGGTCATCGATCCTCCTCGCCAATCTGCACCCGTCCACGCTAGCCACTGTGGACCGGCACAGGAACGCCGTGACAGCCCAGGAGGACCAGATGGATCTGCCCGAGGGACTTGACTGGGTACGCGGATCACCCGCCGGTCGCGCCTGGCTGGCCACCCTCCCGACGTGGCTGGCGGAGTGCGCGCAGCAGTGGTCGCTGCGACTCGACCCACCCTTCCGGTACGCGTACGCCTCGCTGGCGCTCCCCGCTCAGCTGCCCGACGGCACGGCGGCGGTGCTGAAGCTCCAGTACCCCGACGAGGAGAGCCGGCACGAGGCCGACGCGTTGGCCCACTGGGACGGTGACGCGGCGATCCGCCTGCTCGCCCACGACCCCGGGCGGCGCGCCCTGCTGCTGGAACGCTGCCAGCCCGGCACTCCCCTGCACGACCTTCCGCCGGACCGGGCGCTCGACGCGGTGATCGGGCTGCTCCCCCGGCTCTGGCGACCGGCCGGTGCGCCGTTCACCCCGCTGGCGCAGGAGGCCGCCGGCTGGATCGACCGGATGCCCCGGGCCTGGGAACGGACCGGCCGGCCGTACCAGCGGCGGCTGCTCGACGCGGCGCTCGACCTGCTCGGCGGTCTGGCGTCGAGCCAGGGCGAGCAGGTGCTGGTCAATCAGGACCTGCACGCCGGCAACGTGCTCGCCGCCGACGCGCTCCCCGGTGACCGGGGGCCGTGGCTGGCGATCGACCCGAAGCCGCTGACCGGGGAACGGGAGTTCTCGGTGGTGCCGATGGTGCGCGGCCAGGAGTTGGGGCACTCACCGGCCGCCGTCCGGCACCGGCTGGACCGGCTCTGTGCCGAGCTGGGGCTGGACCGGGAGCGGGCTCGGGGTTGGACGATCGGGCACACGCTGGCCTGGAGCGTCGCCGACGACGTTGTCTTTGCGCAGAATATCGAGGTGGTCCGCTGGCTGCTCGACGCCGACTGAAGCCGCTCAGCGTCAGGGCGACCGGCTCAATCCACCTGACAGGTACGACACCAGTAGAGGTTGCGCCCGGCAAGCTCACCACGGCTGATCTCGGTGCCGCAGACGTGGCAGGGCGCCCCGGGGCGGCGGTAGACGTACACCTCGCCACCGTGCCGGTCCACCCGGGCCGGGCGGCCCATCGCCTCGGGCAGGTGCGCATCGCGGACCGTGTCGATGCGGCCGTGCTCCACGGCGAGCCGCATCAGCCCGACCAGGTCCGCCCAGAGCGCGTCCCAACCGGCTCCGGTCAGCTGCCGGCCGGGCATCGTAGGCGACAGCCCGGCCCGGAACAGCGCCTCGGTCACGAAGATCAAGCCGGTGCCGGCCACCACCGACTGGTCCAGCAGCAGCGCGGCGAGAGGTGTGGCACTGCGCGAGATCCGGGCGTACGCCCGCTCCGGGTCGGCGTCGCCGCGTAACGGATCCGGCCCGAGGCGGTCCCGCAGTGCCGCCACCTCGGGCGGGGTGAACAGCTCGCAGGCCGTGGGGCCACGCAGGTCGAGCCAGTGCCGGTCGCTGGCCAGCCGCAGCCGCACCTGGCCGACCGGCTCCGGCGGCTCCCCCGGCCCGTCGGCGAACTTGCCGTACAGCCCGAGGTGTACGTGCAGGGTCAGCTCACCGGCGTAGTGGTGCAGCAGGTGCTTGCCGTACGCCTCGGTGCCGTCCAGCACGGTCCCGGAGAGCCGGGCCGCACCCTCGGCGAAACGACCCTGCGGGCTCGCGGCGTGCAGCTTGTCCCCGGCGAACAGCTCGGCGTGCCGGGCCGCCAAGCGGTGGATCGTGTGTCCCTCTGGCACGGGTGCCAAGGATAGCCAGTCCCGCCCGGCCCGGGCCGCGCGCCGATCAGGGCCCGCATCAGCCGGGCTCGGCGCTCGTACCCAGGATTGGTGTCAGGAAACGCCCAGGTGGGTATTTGAGGTACGACACCGCGTGGGTGCCACCCTTTCCGTCGGCCACCACGCATTCATCAGGAGGTGTGTAGTGGTCAGGATTCCTTCGCTGTCCCGCCGGTCCGAGCCGGCACCGACGCG
>NZ_JAGPXZ010000471.1:0-4918 GCF_018070305.1 Micromonospora sp. M51
AGGTCCGCCCGGCCTTCGGCGCCGCCAAGACCACCTGGGCCGGCGCGGAGGTCCGCGTCGACGAGTACGAGGTGCTGATGGACCACGGCGTCTGGGGCATCGCGTCCGGTGGGGCGGTGCCCGCGGACGCGCTGCCGGCGGGCCACGAGGCTGACGGCGAACCGCTCTACGTCGCCCGCGCGGCGGTCGGGCCGGGCGCCCTGCACATCGGCAAGGTGCGGTCGGCCTTCGGCGCCGCCAACCTCGGATACGGCAACGCCGAGCGGACCGCCCGGTCCTACGAGGTGCTGCTGCGGCCGCCGGCTGCCGCGCCGGCGAGCGGGCGGCGGCCCGGGATCCAGATGGACCCCACCTACGCCGACTTCGGCACCGAGCCGCCCCGCGTCGGGAACGTCAGGATCACCGGCGTCGACCGTTCCTCGGCCGCCGGCGACCACCTGGCCATCGGGGCCGGCGGGTCGGTCGAGCTGGAGTTCGACGTGCCCGACCCGGCCGTCGTCGGCGAGGCCTGTGTCGCCGTCCGGGCGCTCGCGTCGATGCTCTCCCGGGCGCCCGGGTACGCCCCGCTCACCGTCCGCCTCAACGGCAGGCCGCTGGCCAACCGGCTGCGGATCCCCAACGGCGGTGGGCTCCCGCAACGGCTGGTCTTCGCGGTGCCGGCCGAGGAGTTGACGGCCGGCCGGAACACGCTGCGCATCGAGAGCGGTGTCGACGCCCGCAGCATGCTGTGGCTGTACCGGGTGACGATCGACCCGATGCACGCACACGACCAGGCGGGACTGGCCCTCGAACGGCGGGCGATCGCCGAGCCGGTGCTGCGGTACGCCAGCGACGCCGGCGACATCACCATCTTCATCGACCGCGGCGAGCAGGCCGTTCTCGAGCAGGTGGCCTGGGCCGACGAGTCCGGCGCCGAGTACGCGATCACGTTCGAGAAGCAGCAGGCCGCCTTCTACGGCTGGCGGCGGCAGCCGGGCGGAGAGCCGACGGAGTTCCGTGGCCGGCTGACCCAGCGCGACACCGTCGCCAAGGAGGCTCGGCGCTTCTCCACCCAGGAGGGCTGGGCCGGTGGGTGGCACCGCTCGGGTGACCTGCTCCTCTCGGTGGCCGCGGTCGGCCGCCCGGTCACCAGGCTGGCCTGGCGGGACCTGCGCGGTAACAACGGCACTGTCGCCTTCGGCGACGGTGGGTTCCTGGGTACCTACCAGCGGGTCGGGGAGGGCCCCATCGGCTACCGCGGCCGCACCGCGTAGCGGAACACCCGGGCGGGGACATCGGCCTGAGCGCTACCCGTCACCGCCGGGCAATCGGGAGGCAACAGCGGGAGACGAGGGTGGTACCCGGTGAAGGGAGCCAACCATGACGTTGTGGCGGATCCGAGCGACGGTGGACGACCGGCCGGGTTACCTGTCGGTGCTCACGGCCAGCCTCGCGCTGCGCGGGGTCAACATCCACACCGTGCAGGTGCAGCCCACCGAGCAGGGCGCGGTGGACGACTTCCTGGTCGACGCACCGGACACGCTCGACGAGGCCGACCTGGTCGCGGCCGTCGAGCGTGGTCGCGGGCGGGACTGCTGGGTGGCGCGCAGCGAGGCGCGTGGCCTGGTCGACCAGCCCACCCGGATGCTCGGTCTCGCCAACAGGCTGGTGCGGGACCCGGATTCGACAGGTGAGGCCCTGCGGACGCTGCTCGGCGCCGACTCGGTGAGCTGGCGACCGGCGTCGACCGGCGTCGAGCGGGGCATCGCCGGCACCGGCATGTCGTTGGCCGATCCGGCGGGCGGCGCGTTCACGCTGGGCCGGGCGGCGCCCGCGTTCACCCCGGCGGAGTACGCGCGGGCGCAGGCCCTTGTCGAGCTGGCCGCCACGGTGGCGCGGCGGGCCGCCGAACAGGTCACCCTGGTGCTGCCCGACGGCGCCGAGGTGTCCGTCCGGCCGGCGTGCGCGGAAGACCTGTCGGGCGTTCTGGAGTTGCACGAGGGTTGTTCCCCGCGAAGCCGGCAGCGGCGTTACCTGGGCGGAGCGTCGCTGCCCCACCCGGCCCGGCTGCGCCGGGTGCTGGAGCCGGAGCGGGGGTTGACCCTGCTGGCCACGACGGTGGCCGCCGACGGCGCGGCGGAGTCGGTGGTCGCCATGGCGAACCTGCTCGGCGAGGGCGACGAGGCCGAGGTGGCGCTGCTGGTGCGCGACGACTGGCAGCGGCGGGACCTCGGCACGGCGTTGCTGCGCCGGCTGGTGCGGCACGCCGACGCGGCCGGCTACGCGGCGCTCGTGCTGCACGTGCAGGCCGAGAACGCACCGATGCTGCGTACCCTGCGCCGGCTGGACCGGCCCGCCGCCACCGAACGCGACGGCACAGTGCTCAGCTGCACCGTGCCGCTCGCCGCCCCGGCCGCAGTGACCGTACCGGGCGGCTAGCGGGGGCGCTCGGGCGGTTCGCGCCGACCCGACACGCAGAACCGGTTGCCCTCCGGGTCGGCGAGCACCACGTACGGGGGCTCGGTCGGGAGTGGATCGGTCGGGTAGTGCCGCCAGTCGACACGCTGGGCGCCGAGGGCCAGCAACCTGTCGACCTCCTCGTCGAGGGTGCGCTCACCGGCGTCCAGGTCGAGGTGGACGCGGGGGAACTCCTCGGCCGGGCTCTCGCTGAGGTCCATCGCGATGGCAGCGCCGGGCATTCCGGGCGGCGGCTCCAGCACGATCCACTCGTCGCCGGGATGGCGGGGCGGGCGTCGACGGTAGCCGAGGGCGGCGGCCCAGAATGCCCCCGCCCGGTCCGCGTCGGACACTCCCAGCGAGAGCTGCGCGATCATGGCCATCACTGGACGGTACGCCAACGGCACGTCGCGGCGAGAGCCCCCTGCCTGTCGACGGAGGCCCTCGCCGCGCACCTCGATCAGGTGGCGGGGTAGCTGCTGTAGTCGGGGAAGTTGCCGTAGAGCCGGCTGTCGCCGCCGACGGTGACGGCCTGCACCAGCAGGTCGCCGCCGACGAACGCGCCCTTCCAGGAGGCGCCCCGGCCGCCGAACGGTTCGTCCCGGTCGCCGCGTGAGCGTGGCTTGTTGATGCCCACCTTGAACGCCTGGAGGTCCACGGCGAGCTTGCCGGCCTCGTCGGTGTCGTCACAGGCCAGCGAGGCGACGAGCGCGCCGTTGGAGGCGTTCATGGCGGCCAGCAGCTCGTCGGTGGTGTCCACCACGACGATGGTGTCGACCGGCCCGAACGGTTCGGCGTGCATCAGCCGGGACCGGCCGGGCGGGGCGAGCAGCACCGACGGCGCCACGTACGCGGACGTGTCCTGCCCGGGGAGGAACGGCGCGCCGGTGAGCTTGCCCCGGTGCAGGGGAATCGCGCCGCCCCGCATCGCCTCGTCGACCTTGCGGTGCAGCTCCTCGGCCTTGGCGGCGCTGATCAGCGGACCGAAGTCCAGTTCGGGCAGCGGGTCACCGGCGGCCCAGTCGTCGCCGACGGCGAGCGGGTGACCGAAGCGGACCGAGCGGACGACCGGCAGGTACATGTCGAGGAACTCGTCGACCAGGTCGCGTTGCACCACGAACCGGGGGTACGCGGTGCAGCGCTGCTTGCCGTACTCGAAGCCCTTCTTCAGGTGGGTGGCGAGCAGGTCCCACTGGGAGAAGTTCCAGATGCCCCAGGCGTTGAGGCCCTCCTGCTCGATGAAGTGCCGCTTGTCGCTGTCGAGCAGCGCGGCGGCCACCTTGCCGCCGTTGGACCGGCCGCCGACGAACGCCACCGCACCGATCTCGGGTGCCCGGACCAGCACCTCGGACAGCTCGGCGCCGCTGCCGGAGACGAGAGTGGCGGGCAGCCCGGCGCGGCGCATCAGCGCGTGCGCGACGGTCAGGCAGACCGCGCCGCCCTGGGACGGGGTCTTGGCGATGACCGCGTTGCCGGCCAGGAGCTGCACCAGCTCGGCGTGCACCAGGACGCTCATCGGGTAGTTCCACGAGGCGATGTTGCTGACCGGGCCGGGTAGCGGCTCGCGGCCGTCGGCGAGCATCCGGTCGATCTCGCCCGCGTACCAGCGGACGCCGTCGAGCGCCCGGTCCACGTCGGCGCAGGCCAACCGCCACGGCTTGCCGATCTCCCAGACCAGCAGCAGGGCGAGCAGGTCGCGGTGGGCGGTGAGCGAGTCGAGGGCGTCGGCGACCCGGGCCTTGCGGTCGGCCAGCGGGGTCTGCGCCCAGGCCCGGTGCGCGGTGGCCGCGTGTGCGACGGCGGCGCGGGCGGTGTCGGCGTCGAGGCGGGGCAGGTTGACCAGGACGGTGTTGTCCACCGGGGTACGGACCGCGGCGGGCTGGCCGACTGCCCGCCATTCGCCTTCGACCAGGTTGTGCAGTGTGGTGACGCCGTCGACCTGGGGACCGAACGCCTCCGGGGTGGCGGCCACCGCGCGGGCCAGGATGTCGGTCCAGGCGGTGCCGTCGGCGAGTCGTAGTGCCATCGCGTTCTCCTCAGGGTTGACCGGGGAGCGGCGGCGTCGACGGCACCGCTGATGGTCGGTACTGTCCCGCGCGCGGTAGTCGGTCAGCAACCGTACGTTTGTCTGGCTGGGCGCCGGCCGGCCGAAGTCGTCCGGTGTTCGACTCGCGACGAAGGGCCGTGACCAGCGGGTGCGGCGGACACTCCATCGAAATACATGAATGTTGTGACGTTGTTGGCTTGGTTACCCGTCAGTACGAAAGGCGGGCCGGGGGACCTCCGATGTGGAGGAGCGAGGCATGCGAAACGCCCACGACCGGCCCCGGAGCGATGTCCGGAACCGGTCGTGGGTGTTCGTCGGTCAGCTGGTGAAGGTGATCCGGTCGCGTCGGCGACGCATCATCAGCAGGGCGCCGCCACCGATCAGGGCGACACCGCCGAGGGCGATGCTGGTGACGGCCACGCCGGTGAGCGGGAG
>NZ_JAGPXZ010000472.1:0-4910 GCF_018070305.1 Micromonospora sp. M51
CCCCGCGCCGCCGCCCGTGCTGGAGGGCAAACCTGGGCTAAGCGCTGGGGGCGCTCGCCGAGCGGCTCACCACGCAGGGCCGGTACGGCGAAGCGGTTCAGGTGGCGTTGACCGCCGTGCACCTGGCCGAACGGAACATCAACGAGGCGGTACGCCGGTTCGAGCTGTTCCGCGCCGACCTCGGCCGGAAGTTGGGCGTCGCCCCCGGACACCTCTCCTTTGTCCTTTGCTCTGCACCCACGGAGGCGACAGTCACCGTCCGTAGTGGGTGCGCCCATGGGTGCAGAGCAAAGGACGCGCATGAGGTGAGGTGAGCCGAGCGGGGCGCGATGAGGCCGGTCAGTGCGTCGCGGGCGGGATGCTCTGCTCGTACTGGAAGACGTTGTGCGGGTCGTACTTCGCCTTGATCTTGCGCAGCCGGGGGAAGTTGCGCCCCCAGTAGGCCTTCTCCCACTCGGCCATGCCGATGTTCGGCACGTTGACGTAGGCGCCGTCCACATAGGGGCGCAGCGCCTGGCTGAACTCGGCGATCCAGGTCTGCGCGATCGGGGTGACGGCGTCGTCGCTGTCGGGCTCGCCTCGGGTGCCCCAGCCGACGCCGGGCTCGGAGTAGAAGAGCGCGTCGCGGTGCGGGAAGGCCGCGCCGCCGAACGGCTCCTGCCGCTGCGCCCCGCGCCCGAAGGCCTGGGTGAAGAAGTTGCTGTCGGGCGAGGGCGCCTTCTCCATGAACGCCTGGACGATGCTGACCGCCTTCTCCGGGAACGGTTCCCGGGTGAACTGGGAGAAGAACTTCCACTTCGCCGGCTCGTCCTCGTTGGGGATCTGGAAGCCGGCGTAGACGTCGCCCCAGCCGCCGGTCTGCACGGTGACAGTGGGATTGCCGATCGACAGGATCGGCGCCAGCAGCTTCCTGGCCTCTGCCTCGGAGCCCTCCGCGAGCACCGCGAACAGCAGGATCTCATCCGGGTGGACCTCGACCTGGCTGCCGAGCCGGGGGTCGGTGAACGGTGCGAGGCGTTGCCAGGCGTCGAAGACCTCGTGCAGGTCTCCGAGACCGGGCCAGGTCACCTGCAGGTAGGCGACGCTGGTCAGCGGAGCGACCTGGTAGGTCAGCGAGGTGACGATCCCGAAGTTGCCGTTGCCCGCGCCGCGCAGCGCCCAGAGCAGGTCCGGGTAATTCCACGGGTCCACCTCGAGCACCTTCGCCCCGTCGGCGCCCGCCGCCACGACGATCTCCGCGCCGATCAGGTTGTCGCAGGCCATCCCGAGGTAGCGGGTGAGGAAGCCGAAGCCGCCGCCGAGGGTGGCCCCGGAGAGGCCCACGGTCCCCTCCGTGCCGGTCGTCGCGGCGAGGTCGTGCTCCCCGAGGGCGGTCACCGCCTCCGACTGGTTGAGCCCCGCGCCGAGCTTCGCCGTGCGGCTGGCGGTGTCGATGTGGACGTCCTTCAGCTCACTGACGTCGATCACGATGCCGTTGTCGACGTTCGACCAGCCTTCCAGGTTGTGCCGGCCACTGCGTACCCGCAGCGCGACGTCGTGCTGCCGCGCCCAGGTGAGCGCGTTGACCACGTCCTGGGTCTCCTGGGCGAAGACGATGACCAGCGGATAGTGCACGAACAGCTCGTCCCAGCCGAGGCTGGCCTGCGCGTAGTCGGGGCTCTGCGGTCGGACGACACGGCCGGTCAGCTGCGCCGGTGGGTACTTCGTGTCCGCGGGCCACCCGGGACCATCGGCCGCGTTCGCCGAGCTGCCAGCGATCACGCTCGGGATAGCGACCGCTCCGGCGCCGACGGCTGTGGCTCTGAGCAGATCCCGACGGGAAAGGTCGCGCATGATCCAAATCCTCTCGATTAGTGGCGCGCCCGAAAGATGAACCACGAGGGGATATACCGCTCATCTGGCGCAAACCAACCGTAATGCCCGAGGCTTCCCGGTAGACCTGAGAACTTGTCACGGAACCCGGTCGGGTGATCAGGGGACGGGTCAGTTCGGCGCGGGCTGGTCCAGGATGGCGCTGAACCGCTCCTCGGCCAGGTCGAGCTGGCCGAAGATGTGCCGCTTCACCGCCAGCGACAACGGGGTGTCGGGTCGGCCGATCAGGTCCCGGAAGAGCGGCACCAGCGGACGGTACTTCCGGGCCGACGAGATCACCTTCGGCCCCACCGTGTGGATCACGCCCACCCCGTTGTCGGTGAAGTCCGACACCTTGATCACCCGGGCCCAGGGCTCGCGCTCCAGGCTGACCGCCAGGTGCTCCCGGTACTGCGCGTTGCGGTCCCGCTCGGGGTCGTACACCGGATTGGTGACCGCAGCGACCAGGGTGGCCACCCGTGGCCCGAACCGCGCGGCGAGCGCGGCCAGCGCGGCCCCGGTCGGGTCGGCCCCCGGGTCACCGTCGGCCAGCTCCGCCGGATGATCCTCGACAGCGTCGTGCAGCAGGCCGGCGACGATCACGTCCACGTCCCGCACCTGGTAGTGGTGCATCAACCGGATCGCCACCCGCAGCAGGTGGTTGAGGTACGGCTCGCGGACGCGTCGATCGTCGCGGTGCAGGTCGGCGGCGAGGTCGAGCGCGGCGGTCAGCCGCGTCCGGGCAGCGTCGTC
The DNA here is from genome assembly GCF_018070305.1 of Micromonospora sp. M51. Classification (NCBI taxonomy): domain Bacteria; kingdom Bacillati; phylum Actinomycetota; class Actinomycetes; order Micromonosporales; family Micromonosporaceae; genus Micromonospora; species Micromonospora sp. M51. Next base: position 2,605 of record NZ_JAGPXZ010000472.1, read on the forward strand.
GAACTGCTGGACCTCCAACCGGAAACGTTCCAGCAGGCCAGGTTCGCCGTGGATCTCGGTGATCGCGTGCATCGGCATGCTGCCCAGGTGCGGCGGGAATTCCATGCGTCACTTATAGCCGATCTTCTCCGCATCGATGAGCCCCTAAGTCGCCGACCCGACCGCGAGTCGCCCGCGCGCCGAGCCGCTCAGATGGGCAGCCGGTCGGCGCCGGCGAGCGGGCCCACCAGGACGGGGACCAGCGGTGCGGGCAGGACGGGGTCGCGGCGCAGGGTGGGCGTCCAGCCCGCGTCCGCGGCCAGGTCGGGGTCATGGGTCGCGTTGTACGCCGCCAGCAGGTCGACCGGTCGCGCCACGCCACCGCCCTGGCGCACCCAGGAACCCCGCTCGGTCACCGCGGTGCCACCCCAGTCGTAGAGCAGGTCGGCCGGGTCGACCGGCGCGTCCAGTGTGAAGAAGTTGTTCTGCGCGTAGATCGCCGACTGGACACCCACGCCGAGCGCGTACTGAAAGTCGTCCCCACCGAGCCGGTAGTGGTTGTTGTAGACGTCGACCTGCCCGAAACGGACCCGGGGCAGTCGTTGCAGGACACCGTCGAAGAGGTTGTGGTGCAGGGTGACCCGCAGCCGGCCCACGTCCGGGCCCACGGTGTTGGACGATCCGATCAACAGCAGCTTGTCCCGACCGGAGAAGCGGTTCCAGGAGGCGGTGACCAGGCTGGCGGTGTGGGTGACGTCCAGCGACCCGTCATGCACCTGGTAGGGCCGACCGAAGTACACCGGCTGGGCGCTGTCCGGGTTGTCGCCGTCGGTGAAGGTGTTGTGGTCGACCCAGACGTTCTCGCTGCGGCGTACCGAGATCTGGTCGTACTGGCTGTTCCAGTTGCCGGCCTCGCCGTCGGTCGGTGACCAGGCCGGGAAGCAGTCCCGGGCGTCGACGAGGGTGAGGTTACGGACGATCACGTTCGACGCCCGGTCGATCATGAGGGTGAGCCCGGTCAGCCGGGCGCCGCGCAGCCCGACGATGGTGGTGTTCGGGCCGACGTTGATTTGGGTCTGCCGGGTCTGGTTGGCCACCGAACGCACCCGCGCCTCCTCCAGCGGCCCACTCGGCGCCACCCGACCCCACACCGCCGGGTCGTACGCGGCCAGGTAGGCGTCCAACCGGTACCCCGGGTCGGCCAGGTCGGCGCAGTCCAGGGCGGTGCCGTCCGGCCCTTCGAAGCCGTCGATGGTGCCGTCGACGTAGATCAGCTTCGGGGTGGCGTCGGCGGCGTTGCTGGCGTTGTCGCCACCCAACGCGGCGACGAGTTCGGCCCGATTGTGGACCACCCGGCTCCGCTCGGGGATGGCCGCCGAGCCGCCGGTGGTGCCCGGTCCGTCGGCCGCCCAGCCATCCCGCGCGGGCAGCGCCTGCCGGCCGAGGTGCCGGGCCGTCCAGGAGAGCCGGTCGGCGGACGGAACGTCCGGGCTCGCCACGGCGGCGGCCGGGGCGGCACCGAGGAGGACGGCGATCACGGTGGCGCCGCCGAGGATTCTGCGCATCGGCTCTCTCCGTTCGTTGTGGTGGAGGTCTATCCCGCCAGCTCGGCGCGGTACGCGGCGGACGCCCACGGCACCGCCAACTCGCTCGGCAGCGCCCCCCGCTCAGCCGACTGGCGCAACACGTCGACGACGCCCCGCAGGTGACGCACCCGCTGCCCGCCCTCGCCGAGGGTGGTCACGAGATCGCCGTCGAGCAGCCGGGGCTCCGGCGCCGGCCGCAGCGCGTCCAGCAGCGCGGTGAACGGCGCGGTACGGGCCAACGGCGCGATCAGCGGCACGCCCACCGGATCGACCCGATGGGCGAGCAGGTTCTCCAGCAGCCCCAACCGCCCCGGCACCCGACGGGTCACCACGTCCCCGGGCAGGCGCAACCGGTCGGTCGGGTACTCCAGCACCGCCTGCCCGGTCGTCCCGGTCACCACCACCTCGCCCGCCACGAACTCCTCCGCGGCCAGGGTCACCGCCACCAGCACCGGTGGCCCGGCCCGGAACCGGACCCGCAGCACGGCGGTGTCCTCCACCTCGATCGGCCGGACCCGGTAGCGTTCCACCTCGATCGCGACCGGCCAGGGCGTCGCCCCGGCGAGCGCCTCGGCGATGGCCAGGCACTGCATCACCGCGTGCGCGAGCGGGTTGGCGAGCGCGCCGTCCAGCACCGGCCGGCCGTCCAGACTCCGACGACCGGCCCAGGGGGAGCGGGCGTAGTAGGCGTCCGGCCGTTGCCAGGCGGCGATGGTGGAGATGCCGGTGACAGTGCCCAAC
>NZ_JAGPXZ010000473.1:0-4901 GCF_018070305.1 Micromonospora sp. M51
GCAGACGACCCAGCTCGGCCACCGGGTCCGGGTGGTCGTCCACCCGAAGGTCCACCACCACATCGCTGGTGCCGCCGTACCCGCCGCCGCGCTCGACCACCAGCAGGCCGGCGCTCTGCCGCCCACGCCGGTCGCCGCCGGCCTCGTCGCCGGCCCGCAACGCGGCCACCAGCCGCTCGGCGAACGGCAGCGCCGTTCCCGCCTCCCAGGCCGCGCCGAGGGCGTCGACGACCTCCGGCCCGGTGAGCACGTTGCCCTGCGCGGCCCAGCCGTCGCCGGTCCGCCCGCCGGCCCACGGGTGGCAGGCCGGCCCCGTCCAGCTGGCCCCCGTTCCGGTGGCCCCCACGACGCCGAGTTGACGATGGTCCCGCTCGGGGTCGGCGGCGATCAGCCCGGCCACCACGTCGGCGGCAGCCACCCCGGTGCGTAGCAGGGTGAGTCCCTGCGGGCGGTAGGCGAGGTTCACGTGCGCCTGGGTGGCCAGCGCACCCACCTCGGCGGCGGCGGCCGGCACCAACGCCCCGGCGGCGAGGAACTTGCTGGCGACGGCCACGCCGTGCAGGCGGCCGTCGGCGGAGCGGGCGACGAGCGAGAAGGTCACCGGCCGAGAGTAACCCTCCGGTCCGGCACGGCATTCGCGCGCAACGCTCAGAACGGTGGCGTGGCGGCCTCCGGTGGGGCGCCGTGCGCCCGCCGGGCGTCGGCCACCGCGACCGCCGCCAACACCAGCGCCCCGAGCGCTGTCGCGAGCACACCGGGCAGGTGCAGCAACGGCACCGACGACACCACCAGCACCGTGAGGGCGATCCACCGGGACGGGGAGACCCGCGCGAACACCTCGTACTCCAGGCGGGCCCGGCCGGCCAGGAACAGGGCCGGGCCACCGAGCACCATGGCCAACCACGAGCCCGGGATCCGCTCCAACGGAGCCTCGATGATCAGCTCGTAGCCGATCGCGGTGCACGCGAGACCGATCACCATCACCAGGTGGGTGTCGGCCGCGGACCGGCCGATATTGGCGGGGTGCCGGGCCTTCATCACCGCCTCGCCCAGGATCCGCCCAGCCCGCTGCACGTAGATCCGCCACAGCATGATCGAGGTGGCCAACGCCAGCGCGAACGCCCAGGCGTGCCCCTTCTCGTATGGCCCCTTGCTGTACGAGAAACCGGCCACCAGGATCGTCGCGCCCAGCGCGACGAGGAAGAACTGCTGGTACCGCTCGGCCAGGTGCTCCCCGGCGATCTCCCACTTGGAGATCGTCGAACGACCCAGGCCGGGCACCGGCCAGCCGCAGCGGGCGGCCAGGTACTCGAAGCCCAGCGCCACCGACCAGAGCACCACCTGCGCGTTGGTGCTCAGCATCGCGCCGCCGATCCACAGCACCCCGCTGACGGCGTAGATCACCGCCATCCGCACCTTCAACCGGCGGTACGGGTGCGGGCCCAGCGCGACCGACAGGATCACCGGCCGGGTCACCTGCGCGATCACGTAAGCCACGGCGAACATCAGCGCGGTCTGGCTGAACGCCCGGGGGATCGCCACCCCCATCACCATGCTGCACACCAGCGCGGTGATCACCACGGTCTGCAACGGCACCCGGTACGGGTCGTACCGGCTGGTCGTCCACGCGGTGCCCTGCCAAACCGCCCACAGCGCCAGCAGCAACAGCAGCGTCTTGCCGCTGCCGGTGATCGTCCCCCAGCCGTGCTCCCGGCCCGGGTCCTGAGTCAGATCCTCGAACGCGCGTGCCGAGATCCGGGTGAGCGCGAAGACGTACACCAGGTCGAAGAAGAGTTCCAGGAACGTCGCCCGGCCGGGCGCGGCCGCGGCCGGGACCGGCTCCAGGCGTCCCGCCGCCCTGGAACCCATGGTCAGCGGCCTGCGCCGTCGGTCCGGTCCACCTCGAAGTGGTAGCACCTCCCACTGGGCCGCACGGCCGGAAACCGGCGATTCTGCCCAACCCGGGGATCTTGCCCGGGCCGTCGTCAACGGGCACGATCGATCGGTGACGAATCGATGGGGCATGACCGTGCCGCTGGGCGGGATCGCGCTGGCGCAGCACGACGCGGCCTACGCGGCCCTGGACCGGGCCGGGTTCACCGACGTCTGGTCGTCCGAGGTCGCCGGGGCCGACGCGTTCACCCCGCTGGCCCTCGCCGCCGCCTGGCAGCCCGGGCTGCGGCTGGGCACCGCGATCACCCCGGTCTACACCAGGGGTCCCGGGCTGCTCGCGATGAGCGCGGCGGCGCTGGCCGAGGCCGCGCCGGGCCGGTTCTCGCTCGGCATCGGGGCGTCCTCACCGGTGCTCGTCCGGGACTGGAACGCCGTGCCGTTCGACCAACCGTTCCGGCGTACCCGCGACGTGCTGCGTTTCCTGCGCGCCGCGCTGCGCGGCGAGACCGTCGACGAGGTCTACGACACGTTCGCCGTCCGCCGGTTCACGCTGGAACGACCGCCGGCGGTGCCGCCACAGATCCTGCTCGCCGCGCTGCGCCCGGGAATGCTCCGGCTGGCCGCCGCGGAGGCCGACGGGGTCATCCTCAACTGGCTCAGCGCCGACGACGTACCGCGTGCCCTCGCCGAGCTGGGCGAGCGCCGCGCCGACTTCGACGTCGCCGCCCGGATCTTCGTCTGCCCCACCGAGGACACCGCGTACGCCCGGGCACTGGGCCGCCGGCTCATCACCAGCTACCTCACCGTCGGCGCGTACGCCGACTTCCACCGCTGGCTCGGCCGCGACGAGGCGCTCGCACCGATGTGGGCGGCCTGGGCCGCCGGTGACCGGCGCGGTGCCAACGCGGCGGTGCCCGACGAGGTGGTCGACGCGCTGGTGCTGCACGGCTCACCGGAGCGGTGCCGCGCCGAGGTGCGCCGCTACGCCGACAACGGGGTGGACGTGCCGATCATCGCGCTGCTGCCGACCCCCGAGGTCACCGCCGGTGGCGCGACCGCGCTCCTGGGCCTCATCGCCCGACTGGGCACCAACCTCGTGGAGGCGTCCGCGTGAACCTCACCGACCGGATCGTCGTGGTCACCGGCGGGGCCGGCGGCATCGGCGCCGCGCTGTCCCGCCGGTTCGCCGCCGAGGGAGCCGCGGCCGTGGTGGTCGCCGACCTGGACGCCGACGCGGCCCGCGCGGTCGCCGAGGGCATCGGCCCGGTCGCGCACGCCCACGCCGTCGACGTCACCGACGAGGAGCAGGTCCGCGCGCTGGTCGCCGACACCGAGCAGCGGTACGGCCGGATCGACCTGTTCTGCGCCAACGCGGGAGTGACCACCGGCGGGGGAGTGGAGGTCGACGACACCGGTTGGGACCGGGCCTGGCGGGTCAACGTGCTGGCACATGTCTACTCGGCCCGCGCGGTGCTGCCCGGCATGCTCGCCCGGGGCGGCGGGCACCTGCTGCACACCTGCTCCGCCGCGGGTGTGCTGACCGCGGTGGGCGACGCCGCGTACACCGCGACGAAACACGCCTCGGTGGGCTTCGCGGAGTGGCTGGCCATCACCTACCGGGACCGGGGCATCCGGGTCAGCGCCCTCTGCCCCCAGGGAGTGGACACCCCGATGCTCGCCGACGGGCTCGCCGACGGCCACCTCGGCGCCCGGGTGGTCGCCGCGTCCGGCGCGGTGCTCACCCCGGACCAGGTCGCCGAGGCGGCCATCGCCGGGCTGGCCGAGGAACGTTTCCTGATCCTTCCGCACCCCGAGGTCGCCGACTACGCGCGCCGCCGCGCCGAGGACCCGGACGGTTGGCAGGCCGGCATGCGCAAACTCGTCCGCCGGCTGACCGCCTGACCCGCTACGTTTTCGATCACCGTGGGGAGCGGCGGGCGCGGCGGAGCGGGGCGGGGTGCACCGACCACAGCAGACGGCGCCACCAGGGGCGCGCCGAGCGCAGGGTGGCCACGTACGCGGTGGCGACCTCGGCGGCCCGGGCGGCCTGGTCCGCTGTTGCGGCACCCGGTGCGAAACCCACCCGGTTGAGCAGGGCCGCCAGCTCGTCGACGGCCGGCCCGTCGGTGCCGCCGCCGAACCCGCCCGCCCCGGTGTCGGTGAGCGCCTGACGGGCGTGCCCGGCGACCTCGGTCGCGGCCAGGTCGTCGCCGACCGGCCTCCCGGCCAGCCGGAGCGCGTCGGTGACCTCCCGCCAGGCGCCGGCGATGCGCTGACCGGGGTCGCCCCGCACGAGCCGACCGCGGGTGAGGGAGCGGCGCATCGCCAACAGGGTGAGCAGGAACGCCCCCACCACCAGCAACAGACCACCGCTGCCGGCGGCGACCAGCACCGGCGTGGAGACCCCGTCGCGGCCGGACGGGACATCGGCGGCGGTCACCGGTTCCGGTGAGGCGCTCGGCTCCGCGGTCGGCGCGGGCGCCTCCGACGGCGGCGGGTCCTCCGGCGTCGGGCGGAAATCCTCCTCCACCGGCCTCGGCTCGTCGTTCGGGCGGGGCAGCGGGTCGAACGACACCCAGCCCAACCCGTCGAAGAGCACCTCCGGCCAGGCGTACGCGTCACCGGCCAGCACCGGCCCCTGCCCGCTGGTCCGGAAACCCACCACCACCCGGGTAGGCAGCCCGCAGAGCCGGCCGAGGACCGCGAACGCCGCCGCGAACTGCTCCGAGGTGCCCTCCTGCCCGCCGCCGTTGCGCGGCCCGAACAGGAAGAAACCCAGATTCGGGTACGCGTGCCCGCTCGGCGCGTCCGCCACCACCCGGTAGTGCTCGGCCAGGAACTGCTCGATCGCCGACGCCCGCGCGAACGGCGCGCCGTTCTCCTCAGCCAGCTGCCCGGCCAGCCGGCGCATCGGGTCCGGCACCCCGTCCGCCACCCGCAGCACCCGGGCCACCTCACCACCGGCGGGCACGTTCGCGGTAGCCAACAGGTTCAGGTCCGGGCGCTCC
>NZ_JAGPXZ010000474.1:0-4879 GCF_018070305.1 Micromonospora sp. M51
TGTTGCGCGGTGACTCGCCGGACGTGCTGGCCAGTCGGGCCGCCGCGCTCGGCTGGACGGACGCGCCGCCGGTGGCGGTGGCGGTCGGCCGGTCGCCCGGTGGCGAGGTCTCCGCGGTGCTGCACGTGGTCTACCGGCAGGCCCGCCGGATCGGCGTGGAGGTGATCGGCGGTGTGCACGGCGACCGGCTGGTCATCGTGCTGGGCGGCGCACCGGATCCGCTGACCGCCACGGCGAAGCTGCTGAGCGCGTTCGGGGACGGCCCGGTGGTCGTCGGTCCCGCCGTACCGAGCCTGGACGAGGCGACCGAGTCGGCGCGGGCCGCGCTGTCCGGCTTTCGGGCCGCGCCGGCATGGCCCAGCGCGCCCCGCCCGGTGCCGGCGGCGGACCTGCTGCCGGAGCGGGCCCTCGCCGGTGACGCGGAGGCCCGTCGGCGGCTGCGCCACGATGTGTACGCGACGCTGGTGCGTGCCGGCGGGGAACTGCTGGCGACCCTGGACGCGTTCCTGGCCGCCGGTGGCACGTTGGAGAGCGCGGCCCGGGCACTGTTCGTGCACCCGAACACGGTGCGTTACCGGTTGCGCCGGATCGCCGAGGTGACCGGGTTCTCGCCGTTGTCTCCGCGCGACGCGTTCGCCCTCCAGGTCGCGCTGACCGTGGGTCGGTTGGACCCGGTTGCCCCGCTCGCCTCTGCGGTCCCGACTCAGACAATGACCCCGGCCGCCCGGAAATCCCCGCAAAACGAGGGTGATCCTCGCCGATCTTTGTAGGAAACCTCCAAAGGTCCTAGTACGGTTTGGTCGAAGGCGGCACAGCGTTACCCGCCTTTATCCGGGAGAGTCATAGGCGTGCTCGCTGTACTTAGTCCCGGCCAGGGTTCTCAGAAACCCGGCTTCCTGACCCCCTGGCTCGACCTGACCGGCACTGAGGCGCGACTGCGCGAGTGGTCGGCGTTGGCCGGGGTCGACCTGCTGCACCTGGGCACCGCCGCCGACGCCGACGAGATCAAGGACACTGCCCGCACCCAGCCGTTGCTGGTCGCCGCGGCGTTGCTCGCGGCCGAGCACCTGCCGTTGGACGGCGTCGCGCTCACCGCCGGCCACAGCGTCGGCGAGTTGGGTGCCGCCGCGCTGGCCGGAGTGCTCTCCGCCGACGCCGCGATCACCCTGGCCGGCGTCCGCGGCCGGGAGATGGCCGCCGCCTGCGCGCTGGAGCCGACCGGGATGGCCGCCGTGCTCGGCGGTGACCCCGACGAGGTGATCGCCGCGATCGAGGCGAACGGGCTCTACCCGGCCAACCGCAACGGCGCCGGGCAGATCGTCGCCGCGGGCGCCCTGGACGGGCTCGACAAGCTCGCCGCCGCCCCGCCGACCCGGACCCGGGTCATCCGGCTCCAGGTGGCCGGCGCGTTCCACACCCCGGACATGGCTCCGGCCGAGACCGCGCACGCCGCGCCGGCCGCCGGGATCGCCGCCGCCGACCCGGCCCGGACCCTGCTGTCGAACCTCGACGGCACCGCCGTCGACAACGGCGCGGCCATGGTGCAGCGCCTCGTCCGTCAGGTCACCGCGCCGGTGCGCTGGGACCTGTGCATGCGGACGCTGGCCGACCTCGGCGTCACCGGCGTGATCGAACTGCCCCCGGCCGGCACCCTCGCCGGCCTGGTGAAGCGGGAACTCAAGGGCGACGGCGCCCCGGAGATCGTCACCCTCAACACCCCGGACGACCTGCCGGCCGCACGGGACCTGATCGCCCGTATCGGAGGTCGTTCATGACTGGCAGTCGCATCGTCTCGATGGGGCACTACCAGCCGTCCCGGGTGGTGACCAACGACGACATCGCCCAGCTCGTCGACACCAACGACGAGTGGATCCGTGACCGGGTCGGCATCGTCAGCCGGCGGATCGCCGACAGCGAGACGGTCGCCGACATGGCCGCCGCGGCCGCCGGCAAGGCGCTCGCCAACTCGGGCCTGACCGCCGCCGACATCGACCTGGTAGTGGTCGCCACCTGCTCCTCCATCGACCGCAGCCCCAACGTGGCCTGCCGCGTCGCCGCCAAGCTGGGCATCACCGCGCCGGGCGCGTTCGACCTCAACACCGCCTGCTCGGGCTTCGCCTACGCGCTGGGCACCGTCGACCACGCCATCCGGGCCGGGGCGTCGCGCAACGCGATCGTCATCGGTGCGGAGAAGCTGTCCGACTTCACCGACTGGACCGACCGCTCCACCTGCATCATCTTCGCCGACGGGGCCGGTGCCGCGGTGGTCTCCGCCACCGCCGACGACGAGCCGACCGGAATCGGCCCGGTCGTCTGGGGTTCGGTGCCGGACAAGAGCGACGCGGTCCGCATCGAGGGCTGGCGCCCGTACATCCAGCAGGAGGGGCAGGCGGTGTTCCGCTGGGCCACCACCGCGATCGCGCCGCTCGCGCTCCAGGCCTGCGAGCGGGCCGGGGTCGAGCCGTCGGAGCTGGCCGCGTTCGTGCCGCACCAGGCCAACGCGCGGATCATCGACGGCATCGCCAAGCGGCTCAACATTCCCGACGCGATCATCGCGAAGGACATCGTCGAGTCCGGTAACACCTCCGCGGCGAGCGTTCCGCTGGCCCTGTCCAAGCTGGTCGAGCGCCGGGAGGTGCCCTCGGGCGCGCCGGTGCTGCTGTTCGGCTTCGGCGGCGGTCTGACCTACGCCGGTCAGGTCGTCCGCTGCCCCTGATGACCCCCTCGGGCGCGTACGCGTCGAGGAGTGGCGGTGGGCGACGCCGACCGCCGGATAATCCCGATGAAAGGAACCAACCGCAATGACCCGTGACGAGATCACCACCGGCCTCGCCGAGATCCTCGAAGAGGTTGCCGGGGTGAACCCGGACGACGTGGCCGAGGGGAAGTCCTTCACCGACGACCTCGATGTCGACTCGCTCTCCATGGTGGAGGTCGTGGTCGCGGCCGAGGAGAAGTTCGGCGTCAAGATCCCGGACAACGAGGTGCAGAACCTCAAGACCGTCGGTGACGCTGTCAGCTACATCGCGGCCCAGTCCTGATCATGAGTCGTTCCGACGTCGTCGTCACCGGGCTCGGCGCGACGACCCCGCTTGGCGGGGACGTCGCGTCGACCTGGGACGCCATGCTCGCCGGCCGCTCCGGGGTGAGTGCTCTCACCCAGGAGTGGGCCGAGCAACTGCCGGTCCGGATCGCCGCCCAGTTGGCGGTGGAGCCGTCCGAGGTGCTGGACCGGGTCCGCCTGCGCCGCCTGGACCGTTCCGAGGCGATCGCGATCATCGCGGCGCAGCAGGCCTGGGCGGACGCCGGCCTCGCCGGCTCCGACCTTGACGGGGAGCGGTTGGCCGTCAGCGTCGGCTCCGGCATCGGCGGTGCCACCACCCTGCTCGCCCAGGACGACATCCTGGAGGCCTCCGGGCCACGGCGGGTCTCCCCGCACACCATCCCGATGCTGATGCCGAACGGTCCGGCTGCCTGGGTGGGCCTGGAGCTCGGCGCGAAGGCCGGCGTGCACTCGGTGGCCAGCGCCTGCGCCACCGGCGCCGAGGCGATCGCCCTGGGCCTGGACATCATCCGCTCCGGCCGGGCCGACGTGGTGGTGGCCGGCGGCACCGAGGCGGTCATCCACCCGCTGCCGATCGCCGGCTTCAGCTCGATGCGGGCCATGTCGACCCGCAACGACGACCCGGAGCGGGCCTCCCGCCCGTGGGACCGGGGCCGGGACGGCTTCGTCCTCGGTGAGGGCGCCGGCATCGTGGTGCTGGAGCGGGCCGAGCACGCCGCAGCCCGGGGCGCCCGGGTGTACGCGCGCCTCGCCGGCGCCGGGATCACCTCCGACGCGTACGACATCGTGCAGCCGCACGCCGAGGGCGAGGGCGCCATCCGGGCCATCGCCAAGGCGATCGCCGACGCGGACATCGCCAAGCGCGACATCGTGCACGTCAACGCGCACGCCACCTCGACCCCGGTCGGGGACATGCTGGAGATCGGCGGGCTGCACAAGGCACTCGGCGACCACCCGGTGCTGTCCGCGACGAAGTCGATGACCGGTCACCTGCTCGGCGCGGCGGGCGCGCTGGAGTCGATCGCCACCATCCTGGCGATCCGCGACAGCATCGTCCCGCCGACGATCAACCTGGACGACCCGGAGCCCGGCCTCACCCTGGACGTCGCCGCGCACAAGGCCCGCCCGATGGAGATCCCGGCCGCGTTGAACAACGCGTTCGGCTTCGGCGGCCACAACGTGGCGCTCGTTTTCGCCCGACCCTGAGCTCCCGCGTAAGGGCCTCTCCTCGACGAGGAGGGGCCCTTACGTCGTTCAGCCCCGGTTGCGGGGGTGCTGTTTCGCGGTGCGTTCGTTGCCGTGGCGGTAGTTGCCGGTCCAGCGGGCCATCACCAACTGCGGATCGTCGTCGACCTCGGCGAGGAACTCCTCGGCCCGCGCGCCGCGCAGCGTCCCGGCGACCCGTCCGTGGTGGGTGATCACCACTGTGCCGTCCGCCCGTTGCGTGTGCCGGAATCCCGCTGCCGCTCCCATGGGGGGAGGTTGTCAGACCGGCCGGGGTCGGGGCGACCCGATTTCGGTGGCGCGGAGCCGATGCCGATTGACGCCGGGACAGCGCCCGGCTTAGATGGGCCGACTGAAGATCGACTGACGGGGATCACCACCATGGACACTCGTACCCGCGTTGCCGTGTCGGCGCTGCTCGCCCTCGGCCTGCTGGCCGGCTGCGGTGACGACGCCGCCCCCACCGGCGCCACGGCCGGCGACCCTGCGCCGCAGGCCACGGGTGAGCCCTGGTACGACGAGGTGGCCCCGGCGTCGCCCGGCGGCACGACCGGCGGTACGGGTTCGCCCTGCCCGGTCCCGGTGTCGTTT
>NZ_JAGPXZ010000475.1:0-4867 GCF_018070305.1 Micromonospora sp. M51
GGGCGCGCTCCAGCGCCGGCCAGGTGCGCGCGTCGCGGACGAGCAGCACCGGCGCACCCGGCATCAGCCGGTCGGCCAGAAACGTCGCGTACGCGGCCGGTAGGGCCCGCCACGCGGCGGTCAGCGACACGGTCGCCCCGGTCAGCGCGCCACGGCTGGCCGGGCAGTGCACCTGACGCAGGTGCAGGTCGGCGTTGCCGGCGAGCAACCGGGTGGCGAGTGCCGCGCCGTGCTCCGCGGCGTCCGCCGGGCGGTCCACCCCACCCTCGGACCAGTGCACCGTCATTTCGAATCCCGCGGGCAGCCACGGCACGCCGAGAGCCACCGCGAGGTGGGCCACCGCGCCGTGCGGGGAGCCGATCAGCACCCCGGGGTAGCGCCGCCGGGGGTACTGGTCGACGAACCAGCGGGCCACCCGGGCGGCGTCCACCTCGTCGGTCTGGGCCACTGTCAGCGCGACCCGGCCGGCGGCGCGGGTGGCGGCCGCGCGGCGTACCGGTTCGGGGGCGCCGGGGAAGCGCGACGTCGGCCCGGTGTGCCCGAGGTCGGCGCAGTCGACCCCGCGCAGCGCCCGCGCGGTGGCGGCGACCAGCACCCGGGCGCTACTGCCCGCTGCCACGACCCGGTCGCCGGCGAGACCGGCGCCATCGGCCGTGAGCCCCTTGCGCACCTTGTGCACCGGCCCCACCTTGCCTCGTTCGCTCACCACGCGGCCCGGCTTCCCGTCCCGATGGGGTTCAAACGGGGCATCACCCACCCGGCGGCACATTCCGCTGGTCAGCGGGGTGCCCCGGTCATCACCGGCGTTCGGTCGCGCGGGTTTCGGCAGGGTCAGGGCGGGCACTTCCGGGGCCATGCACACCGACGACACCAGCGAGCCCGCCGCCGCCACGATCACCCCGTACGAGGACGGACCGCTGCTGGTCCGTGGCGACTTCGCGCTGGTCACCCCGGACGGCGAGCGCATCGACGCGCGGCGCGGCACGGTGGCGCTGTGCCGGTGCGGCAAGTCGGCGCTCAAGCCGTTCTGCGACGGCACCCACAAGGCGATCAACTTCCGGGCGGGCACCACCCGCGAGCGCTGACCCAGGTCGTCGCGTCACGCCGCGCAGGCGCACGGTCGGGCCACACCAGAGTCACGCCGCCTTTGCTCTGCACCCGCCCACGCGCCAGTTACGCAGCGTGCGTGGTGCGCAGGCGGGTGCAGAGCAAAGGACGGATTCCGCGCGGCAGGCCCCACCCCGACAGCCGGCGGTGTGGATCAGACGAGCGCGGGCGGAGACGGCGGGGCCACCGCGGGCAACGCGACAAGCGACACCGTGGGCGGCAGGTCCGGCGGGGCTGGTGTCCGCAGCGAGCTACGGCCGTCGGCCCAGCTGTCCAGCAGGTGCGCGGCGAACAGCCGGTCCACCGCGAGCCCGGCCGCCGCGCCGAAGAGCACGTCGGAGGCGAGGGCCGGCTCCAGGCGGACCAGGCCACCGCACATGTCGTGCGCGGCGATCTGCTCGTGCACCGCGTCGGCCTCGACGTGCTCGTCGTAGAAGCGGGTGGCCACCTCGTCGAAGCCGAGCCGGCGCAGCCCGTTGCCGTAGCGGCGGTTGGGCAGCGAGGAGGTCATCTCGAACGCGGCCAGGTGCCCGAGCAGCGCACCGCGCAACCGTCGGTGCAGCCCGAACAGCGACATCAGGTTGTTGGTCGCCAACGTCACCGCCGGCACCACGTCGACGTGGGCGCCGTAACCGGTGTCCAGGCCCAGCCGGTCGAGGGTGCGCCGGAACAGCTCGGCGTGCATCCGGTCCAGCCGCCCGTTGCCGTACTCGTCGGTCTGGATCTCCACGAGCGCGGCCTTGGCCGGACCGCCGAGGCGGGGCAGCGCCCAACTGTGCGGGTCCGCCTCGCGCAGGTGGTACACGGAGCGGTGGGCGACGAACTCGCGGAACTGGGCGAGATCGGCGCGTCGTTGCAGCTGCGCGGCCAGCGCCGGTCCGTCGTCGGCCGCGACCAGCTCGGTCAGGCCGGCCGCCACCCCGGCGGCAGGCACCGACGGCGCCCCGACCAGCCGGCGCAGCGCCGCCTCGAAGACGCGTTCGCCGCGGGCCCGCAACGCCAGCAGTGTCGGCTGCCACTCCCACGACTCGTCCACCCCGAGCCAACCCCGGTAGTGCAGCTCGTAGCAGAGGAACAGCGTCAGCTGAAGGTCCTCGTCGACGATCGGGTCCGCCGGGTCGAGGCCGACGCCGAGATCGGTCGGCAGGTCGTGCGGCGGACGCCGCAGCGCTTCGATGACCGCCGTGGAGAGCGGACCCCGCGCCCTCGGCAGGGTCGCGGGACCGTAGCGGCGGTCGGCGGGTACGGACATCGGACCTCCAGCGTCGTCGGGCCGCTACTGATGCCCTGGTCCAGGGTCGCTAAACGAGATCATCCGCGGTCACGGTGACCTCCACCTGCTCGCGGACCTTCCGGGCCGCGGCGCCCTCGGCGTACAGACCGCGCAGGTCGGCGAACGCCGGCTCCGGCGGCGCCAGCGACACCGCCGGGTCGACGACCGCCTCCAGTACGCAGGGGCGGTCCGCGGCGAGGGCCTCGTCCCAGGCCGCGCCGACCAGCTCCGGACGGTCCACCCGCACCCCGTGCAGCCCCAGCAGCCGGGCCCAGCCGGCGTACGGCACGTCGGGCCGGCGGTGGGTCGGGTCGGACGACGGCTGCCGCCCGCCACCCATCCCGTTCTGGTCCCGGTTGTTGAGCACCAGCACCACCAGCCGGGGGTCGCTCCACCGCTGCCAGAGGTGCGACACGGTGATCAGCTCGGCGAGCCCGTTGAGCTGCATCGCCCCGTCGCCGACCAGCGCGACCACCGGCTGGTCCGGGGCGGCGAGCTTGGCCGCCACCGCGTACGGCAGCGCGCAGCCCATCGACCCGAGGGTGCCGCACAGCTGCGCGTTGACCCCGGGTGGCAGGGTGAGGTGCCGGGCGTACCAGTAGAGGACCGAGCCGACGTCGACAGCCACCGCGCCGGTGCCGGGCAGCCGGGCGGACAACTCCTGCAGGACGAGCTGCGGGTTGACCGGGTCCGCGGCGGCGGCGGCCCGCTCGGCGGCAGCCTCCCGCCACCGGTCCACCGAACTCTCCACAGTGGCCCGCCACTGCTGCTCGGGCCGACCGCGCACCCGGCTCAGCAGCGCCCGTAGGGTCTCGGCGGCGTCACCGACCAGCGGCACGTCGGCCGGGTACCGGGTGCCGATCCGGCGGCCGTCGATGTCGATCTGCACCGTGCGCGCCTGCTCCGGCATCGGGAAGTAGTCGGTCCACGGGTCGTTGGTGCCGACCATCAGCAGGGTGTCGCAGCCACCCATCAGCTCGGCCGCCGCCGGTGTGCCGACCTCGCCGAGCACCCCGGTGTGAAACGGCAGCCGCTCGTCGAGCACCGGCTTGCCCAGCAGTGAGGTGGCCACCCCGGCGCCGAGCCGGTCGGCCATCTCGATGATCTCGGCAGCGGCGTCCCGACCACCCTGGCCCACCAGGATCGCGGTCCGCTGGCCGCCGCTGAGCAGCTGCGCGGCGGCGTCCAGGTCCGCCTCGTGCGGCAGCACCCGGGCCAGCGGCTCACCGGGGGTCGCCGTGATCACCCCGGCGCTGTACGACTGGAGGTCGGGCACCAGCGCCTCCTGCAACTGCCGGGGCAGCACCACGCAGGTCGGGCTGCGGGTCGCCGCCGCCGTCCGGAACGCCTGGTCCAGCAGCGCCCCCACCTCCTCGGGGCGGCGACCGTACCGGACGAACTGGTTGCACACGTCAGCGAAGAGCCGACTCAGCCCGATCTCCTGGTGCGCGCCGCCGAGCGGCCCGGAGATGTCCTCACCGACGATGGCCACCACCGGCTTGCTGTCCAGCTTGGCGTCGTAGAGGCCGTTGAGCAGCTGGACGGCGCTGGGCCCCTGGGTGGCGAGGCAGACCCCGATGCCGCCGGTGAACTTGGCGTGCCCGGTGGCCATGAACGAGGCGGTCTCCTCGTGCCGGGCCGGGATGAACGCCGGCTCCCCGCCGGTGCGGTCCAGCGCGTCGACCAGCGGGGCGATCGCCTCCCCCGGGTACCCGAAGGCGCGGGGCACCCGCCAGGCCAGAAGCCGCTCGACCACCACGTCGGCCACCGACCGGTCAACCATTGCCGCGCCCCGGTGTGCTGGGGTCGACGTAGCGCAGTACCGCGCCCACGCCGTCGGTCAGGTCCGGCGCCTCGTCCGGGCCGAGCACGGTCAGTGCCGCGTCGGTGCCGACGAGCGCCCGGACCAGTGCCGCGTCGGCGCGTACCCGCTGCGGGTCGGCCACCGACATGGCGGCCAGCTGCCCCGGGTCGACGGCGATCTCGGTGGGTTCCGCCCCGATCCACAGCTCACCGTTGGCCGACGGGTCGTCCACGATGAGCATCATGTCCACCTGGTTGCGTTGCAGGGCCGAGACGACCGCGTCGAGGCCGCCGCCGACGTCCTCCTGCACGCCGAACTTGTCCAGCGCGGCGCTGATCCGCTGGTCGGCGATCTCCGCGATGGTCTGCACGGTGAGGTCGTCCAACATCGTCTGGTCGGCGCCGCCGGCCCGGGACCCGGCATCGGTGCGCACCACCCGGTCCTGCCAGCGCTCCGGCATCTGGGCGGCAATCATGCCGGTGGCCCGGACGTCGCCGGCCACCACCACCACGTCCGCGCCGACCCGGTCAGCCAGTTGCACCGTCGCCGCGGTGACGTCGCCGGCGTTCTGGTGCCACGCCTCCATGGCGGCCCGCTGATAGCGCGACTGGGACCAGCCACCGGGCTTCGCCCGCCGCAGCGGGTACTCGTCCCGGCCGGCGACGTGCGCCCGCCGGGGCACC
>NZ_JAGPXZ010000476.1:0-4859 GCF_018070305.1 Micromonospora sp. M51
GGTTGGGTGCGGGCCGGGACGCGGGGCTTCCGCGCGGGGGTCGCGGCCCGTTGGCCGTCGCCGGGGTGCGGGCCGGGACGCGGGGGTTCCGCGCGGGGGTCGCGGCCCGTTGGCCGTCGCCGGGGTGCGGGCCGGGACGCGGGGGTTCCGCGCGGGGGTCGCGGCCCGTTGGCCGTCGCCGGGGTGCGGGCCGGGACGCGGGGGCGCAGCGGCGGGGGTCCTATACCGAGCCTTTGGAGCTGAATCGTTTACGACATCACGCTGTGGTCCGCACCTGTCACGTCAGGGACCCCAACCGGTGAATCGTTTGCGACATCAGCTCCACAGCGGCGCAGGAACCAACACCCCGCTGCGCAGACCGCTGGCGATCAGCCCGCTCTCAACCGAGGCGGCGGTTTTCGCGGACCAGGCCGCCCTCGCACCAGTCCCGGTAGACGAAGAGATCCGGTCGGGCCAACAGCACCCGGCCGTTGTGCGCCCAGATCTTCATCAGCTCGTCGCCGTCCCGCTCGGCCTGTTCGACGAGCTTGCGGAAGCGGCGCTTCGGGTGGGCGCGGAAATTCGTCCGGATGCCGTCGGCCGCGTAGATGTACAGGCAGTGCAGCGCGAAACGCCGGGCCGGGCAGGTCGGATCCATCGCTAACTCGAAGAGCGTCAACACCAGTCGGTCGCCGGAGACCAGCAGGTCCCAGTCGGGTGGCATCGAGGCCAACGGCACCGAATCGGGCTTGTACGCCCAAGCTCGCAACTCCGCCGGAGTCGGATCGACGGGGTTGGCGAAGCCGTGGAACGTCGATTCCTGCACGCTCACCGGCCAACCTTCCGCTCTCGCCCGCGTTTTGGCAACGCTGCCTGCGGACCCTGGCTGCTGCGGCGAAACGGTAACCCGCCCACGCTTTGCTGCGGTAGCCCCCATGAGGAGCAATTCCGCAACCGTTGGCGGGAGGGGCATTACGCCCCTCCCGGTGGCCGTCCCGCGGGTTCAGGTGGTGCTCAGTGCAGTGGGTCGGGGACCGGTGTCGACTCCCGCCGCTGGGCCGCCGCCCGAGTGCGCAACCACCGCTTGAACCACGGGAAGTCAGGCAGTCGGGCCAGAATCGGTCCGGTCACCACGGTGATCAGGACGTACGTCGCGGCCAGCGCCGCCAACCGTGGCTCGACGCTCCCGGCAGCCACCGCGAGCCCGGCGATGACGATGGAGAACTCGCCTCGGGGTACGAGTGCCAGGCCGGTCCGCCATCGACCGGGTTCCGCGATGCCGACACGGCGGGCGGCGAGGTAACCGGTGAGCGTCTTCGTCCCCATGGTGACCACGGCCAGGGCGAGTGCCGGCAGCAGGACCGGCGGGATGTCCTGCGGGTCGGTGGTCAGGCCGAAGAAGACGAAGAACACCGCGGCGAACAGGTCCCGCAGGGGTGAGAGCAGCTCGGTGGCGTGGTGCGCCACCGGGCCGGAGAGGGCGATGCCGACCAGGAACGCACCGACCGCCGCCGACACCTGGAGCGACGCGGCGATGCCGGCGATCAGCAGGGTCAGACCGAGTACGCCCAGAAGCAGCGCCTCCGGGTCCTTCGCCGACAGGGCGGCGGAGATGAGGTGGCCGTAGCGGATGGCGAGGACCAGCACGAGCAGTACGGTGCCCACCGCGACGGTGAGCGCGATCCCGCCGCCGAGCAGGCCGGTGCCGGCCAGGACGGCGGTGACGAGCGGCAGGTAGAGAGCCATCGCCAGGTCCTCGATGACGAGGACCGAGAGGATCACCGGGGTTTCCCGGTTACCGAGCCGGCCCAGGTCGGCGAGGACCTTCGCGATCACGCCGGAGGAGGAGACCCAGGTGATGCCGCCGAGTACCAGGGCGGCGACCCAGTCCCAGCCGAGCAGCAGGGCGAACCCCGCGCCGGGCAGCGCGTTGAGGACGCCGTCGATCAGCCCTGCCGGCGCTGCCGAGCGCAGGTTGCCGACGAGTTCGTTGGCCGAGTATTCCAGGCCGAGCATCACCAGCAGCAGGATGACGCCGATCTCGGCGCCGACGGCGAAGAACTCCTCGCTGGCGTCCAGCGGCAGCAGCCCGCCGTGCCCGAACGCCAGCCCGGCGAGCAGGTAGAGGGGGATGGGAGAGAGGCCGAAGCGCCGGCTGAGCCGGCTGAGGAGCCCAAGCAGCAGCAGCAGCGCACCGACTTCGATGAGCAGCGTGGTGAAATCGTGCATCCGCCTCAGCCGTCCGGGTCACTGTCGGCGAGGATGGCGGACACGCCGTCGAGACCCCTGCGGGTCCCGACAACGACCACCACGTCGCCGGCCGCGAAGCGGAAGGAGGGGAGTGGCGAAACGATCACTTCGCCTTCGCGCAGCACTGCCACGATGGAGGCGCTGGTGCGGGTACGCGCCTTGGTGTCGCCGAGCTTCCGGTTGACGTACGGCGACCCGGCCGTGATGGCGATCTGCTCGGTGAGCAGACCGGCGGCCTGCTCGCGGAGCCCGGAGAGCTGACCGATCATCAGCGACGCACCGAGAATGTCGGCCAGTGCCTCGGCCTCGTCGTCGGTCAGCGGAATGTCCGACTGACAGGCGTCGGGGTCGTCGGGGTCGTAGAGGACGAGATCACGGCGGCCATTGCGGTGGGAGACAACGCCCAGGCGGCGTCCGGACTCCGTCACCAGATCGTGACGTACCCCGATCCCGGGTAAGGCGGTCTGCTCGACACGTACTCGCACTCACCCAGGCTACCGCTTCGTGAACAGAAGACAGATCTTGGAGGGAGCAGGCCCAACCGTGGGTGATCGACTCGGCCTTCACGATGTCGGGGTGTCCGGACAGCCCGGACACCCCGACCCTCAGCGAACCGAGTCGATCAATTCGGTCGGCGGAGGCTGGCGAAGAACTCGCTGATGTCGGTGACCAGCACCTCGGTGGCCTGGTGGGCTGCGTAGTGGCCGCCGACGTCGCCCCGACCGGCGACGTCGGTCGCGTACGCCGTCCACCGGACGATGTTCGCGTGGTCCCGTTCGGCGAAGCGGCGGATGGACTGGAAGTCGCCGGGGAACATGGCCAGCGCGGTCGGAGCGGTGGTCGGCCCGGCCGGCGGCTCGCCGGCGTGCGCGTCCTCCCAGTAGAGCCGGATCGCCGAGGCGGCGGTCCCGGTGAACCAGTAGAGCGCGACGTTGGCCAGGATGAAATCGGCGTCCAGGCTCTCGTCGAAGAGCTGGGCGTTCCAGGCGAGCAGCCCCACCGGTGAGTCGGCCAGCCCGAACGCCAGGGTCTGCGGCTGCTGACTGTGCACCTGGTTGAAGGAGAACTTGTTCTCGTAGAACCACTGGAGGTGCCCGAGCGCCGCCTGGTCCGCCTCGGAGAGCCCGGCGAACTCGGCCGGGTCGCCGGAGGGGAACGAGAAGAGCTGGGTGACGTGGACGCCGAGCACCCGCTGCGGTTCGATCCGGCCCAGCTCCGGCGCGATCATCGAACCGGCGTCGTTGCCGACCGCGCCGTAGCTGTCGTACCCCAGGCGGTTCATCAGCTCGGCCCAGGCGCGGGCGATGCGGAACCGGTTCCAGCCGGCGTTGCGGGTCGGGCCGGAGAAGCCGAAGCCGGGCAGCGACGGGATGACCACGTGGAAGGCCGGCGCGTCCGGGTCGGTGGGCTCGGTGAGCGGGGCGATCACGTCGAGGTATTCCAGCACCGATCCGGGCCAGCCGTGGGTGAGCACCAGCGCGGTGGCGTCCGGCCGGGACGAGCGGACGTGCAGGAAGTGGATCTGCTCGCCGTCGATCTCGGTGACGAACTGGGGGTGGGCGTTCAGGCGGGCCTCGACGGCGCGCCAGTCGAACTCACCCCGCCACCTGTCGACGAGGGCGCGGACCCGCTCGGTGCCCATCCCGTAGGAGTCGCCCGCGCCGGGCAGGTCGGCGGGCCAGGTGGTGCGGCCCAGCCGGGCGGCCAGGTCGTCGAGGGCGGTCTGCGGGATCTCGACGCGGAACGGGCGGATCGCGGTGTCGCTCATGCCGGAACTCCTTCGGAACGGAATGTTTCGTTCTGTGACCACAGTAGCAGAGCGGAACGATCCGTTCCACTGTTAGGCTGACGACATGTCATCGACTTCCGGCAAGACGCTGGGCGGTCGCCGCGCCCAGGCCGCCCGCAACGACGAGGTCATCCTCGAAGCCGCCCGCGCCGTCTTCCTCGACGACCCGAAGGCCCCGATCGCCGCCGTCGCCGACCGCGCGGGCGTCGGCATCAGCGCGCTCTACCGGCGGTACGCGGGCAAGGAGGACCTGCTGCGTCAGCTCTGCCACGACGGGCTACGCCGGTACGTCGCAGAGGCCGAGACCGCCCTCGCCGAGCCGGACGACTGGGCCGCGTTCACCGGCTTCCTCGGCCGGATCGTCGACGCCGACGTGCACTCGCTCACCGTCCACCTGGCCGGCACCTTCACCCCGACCGAGGAGATGGGGCGGGACGCGGTGCGCGCCGGTGAGCTGGCCAGCGCCCTGGTCGACCGGGCACGCGCCAGTGGGCGGCTGCGCCCCGACGCCGTCGTCCAGGATCTGGGGTTGCTGTTGGAGGCGTGCGCCGCGGTGCGCGTACCCGATCCGGAGCGGACCCGCCAACTGCGCCGCCGGCAGCTCGCGGTCCTGCTGGCCGGCCTGTCGGCGGTGCCGGACGCGGACCCGCTGCCCGGCCCGCCGCCGGCGGCCGGCGAGTTCGACTGGCGGTGGCGGCGCCGGGAGTGATGGGCGTCACGCGCTAAGGTTGAGTGGAATACGCTCAACTCTGGTTGTGTCCAATCCAGTGGACAACGCCGATCCGGGGGAGCCCATGAACACCGAAAGACTCACCACCAAGAGCCGGGAAACCATCACGGG
>NZ_JAGPXZ010000477.1:0-4851 GCF_018070305.1 Micromonospora sp. M51
GTACTGCTCGATGCAGCCCAGCCGGCCGCAACCACACTGGTGCCCGTCCGGTACGGCCAGCATGTGGCCCAGCTCCGCGGCGATGCCGTGCGCGCCGCGCATCAGATCGCCGCCGAGGACGATGCCGCCGCCCACACCGGTGCCGATGGTGAACATGATCATCGAGTCGTCGGCGTCGCGGGCCGCGCCGTAGCGGAACTCGGCCCACGCGGCGACGTTCCCGTCGTTTTCCACGATCACGGGCAGACCGACGGCCTCGCTGACGTACTCGCGCAGCGGTTCGTCACGCCAGGCCAGGTTGGGGGCGAAGAGCACCGTCGAACGGCCGGCGTCGATCCAACCGGCCGCGCCGATGCCGACGGCCTCGATGCTCCGCCCGGTGGCCAGCTCGGCGACCAGCTCGATGATGACGTCGCGGGTCTTGGCGACGTCATCGGCGGGAGTGTCCCGTCGGGTCTGCACGAGCACCTGGCCGGTGTCGTCCACGACACCGCCGGCCACCTTCGTGCCACCGACGTCGACTCCGATGGTCAGCGTCACCGCTGCCGCCCCCCTCTGCAGTGCTGTCCGGCCCAGGTTCCGGCCCAGTGCCGGTCCGGGTCGGAAATGTCCCGCGCTCAGGCGCCGTCGCCCGATGCGTCCGCGTCGGCGACATCGGGCACCCGCGAGGCGGGCACCACGGGACGGGTGGTCGGTGCCGGTACGGTCGCCGACCCGGCCTCGTCGACGGGTGGTACGGCGGCCGGGGCGAGTGGGTCCGCCGTCCGGGTGGCGACCGACCAGACATCCCGCTCCGGCGCCGGCTGAGAATCATGCCCGGTACGGGTGGCATCGCGCCACACGTGGTCGTCGCCGGTCGCCGGGGACGGGGTGCTCGGGGCTGGCTCGGCAGGCACGTCGTCGGTGGTCGCGGCGGGTGCCGGCGACGGCGCGGCCGTCGGTTCGGCGGAGCTCGGTTCGGACGGTTCCGCCGGGGAGAACGCGCGGAGCAGGCTGGCCACGCCCGCGGCGAGGTCACCGGCGCCGGTGGCGAGGCGTTCGGCGAATTCCGGACTCGGGTCCCGCAACGCGGCGATGCCCCGACAGACCGGGCAGACGCAGCATTCGGCCGAACCGGTGGCGAAAGCACCACCGGTGCCCGAGCGCCCGTCGGGCCCCGCACTGTGACCGAGGACACCGGACACCATCGCACCCAGCGAGCCGAACGCGCCGCCCGCCGAGCCGGCGGAGGCCAGTCGCGCCCCCGCCAGCAGGGTGGCGACCAGCCGCTCCGCCTCTTCCCGGGCCGAACCCGGATCCGTTCCGCCCACCGTCGGCTCCTCTACCGTGCCACCGGACACGTCACTGCGCCGCACCGGTTGCTTCTACCCGGCGCTTGAGCTGCTTCAACGCGGTGTCCATGATCATCTTTTCGGCTTTGCGCCGAAACATCCCGAGCATTCCGACCGACAGCTCGACCTCCAGCGTGTAGGTCACAGTGGTGCTGCCGTCCGGGTTACCCACCAGGTCGTACGAACCGTGCTGGGCCTTCTGCATCTTCGAGGGGGCGACCAGGTGCCACTCGATCCGGGACAGATCCTCGGCGTACTCGTAGGCGAGCACGTATTCGTCGGCCATCACCCCGGCGTCGATGGTGAAATGCACCTGACTGGCGTACCCGTCCTCGTACTCCTCGACGACCTCGGCGCGACGCACCGCGTCGGTCCACTCCGGGTAGCGCGCGAAGTCGCAAATGACCGCCGTCACCCGATCCGGTGCGGCGCCGATGATGATCGACTGGGTGGAGGAGTCCGCCATGTGGGGAGGCTACCCGCCTCCTGCCTGTGCCACCCCGACCGCCCGCCGGGTAGGTTTCGACACAACCGACGCCCCGGGCGACGACCAGCCCGACCAGTGCGAGCACGAAGGAGTGCAGGTGCGCGAGTTTTCCGTCCCGCCGATCGTCACCGTTGGCGACGCGGCCAACCTCACCGATCCGGTCTGGGACAACGCCGAAGTCGCGCCCGACACCGTCCAGTTCGCCCGCCCGGTCCCGAGCGCCGAAGGCACGGTCACCGCCTGGACCGAGGTGACCTGCCTCCAGTTCCGTGACGAGGTCGCCGCCGTGGCCCGCGGGCTGATCGCCGCCGGCATCGAGCCAGGTGTCCGGGTCGGGCTGATGAGCCGCACCCGCTACGAGTGGACCCTGCTGGACTACGCCATCTGGGCCGTCGGCGCGGTGACCGTGCCGATCTACGAGACGTCCAGCGCCGAGCAGGCCGCGTGGATCCTCGAGGACTCCAACGCGGTCGCCGTCGTGGTCGAGACCGAGGCGCACGCCGCCCTGGTCGCCGGGGTCCGGCACCGGCTGCCCGAGCTGGGCCAGGTCTGGCAGATCGATACCGGCGGGGTCGACGAGCTGGTCACCACCGGCGCCGCCGTCGAGCCGGCCGAGGTGGAGCGGCGGCGCAAGGCCGTGCGCGCCGACGACCTGGCGACGATCATCTACACCAGCGGCACCACCGGCCGCCCCAAGGGCTGCGTGCTCAGCCACCGCAACATGTACGCCGACATCGCCAACGCGGTGCCGGTGCTGCCGAACCTGTTCAACACCGGCGCGAGCACCCTGCTCTTCCTTCCGCTGGCGCACGCGTTCGCCCGCCTCATCCAGATCGGCGTCGTACAGGCGCGGGCCACCATGGCGCACTGCGCCGACACCAAGAACCTGGTCGCCGAGCTGCAGGCGTTCCGGCCGACCTTCGTGCTCTCCGTACCCCGGGTGTTCGAGAAGGTCTACAACGCCGCCAAGCAGAAGGCCGAGGCGGACGGCAAGGGCGGCATCTTCGCCCGCGCCGAGCAGGTCGCCATCGCGTACAGCGAGGCGCTGGAGACCCCGGGCGGACCGGGCCTGGCGCTGCGCGCCCAGCACGTGGTCTTCGACCGGCTGGTCTACCGCAAGCTGCGCGCCGCGCTCGGCGGACGGTGCCGGGACGCGATCTCCGGCGGCGCGCCACTCGGCGCCCGGCTCGGTCACTTCTTCCGCGGCATCGGCGTGACGGTCCTGGAGGGCTACGGCCTCACCGAGACCTCGCCCGCCGCCGCCGCGAACCTGCCCACCGGCACCCGGATCGGCACCGTCGGCCGCCCCCTGCCCGGCGTGACAGTGCGGATCGAGGACGACGGCGAGATCCTGATCTCCGGCGAGTTGATCTTCCAGGGCTACTGGCGCAACGAGACGGCGACCGCCGAGACGATCAGTGCCGACGGCTGGTTCCGCACCGGCGACCTCGGCCAGCTCGACTCCGACGGCTACCTGAGCATCACCGGCCGCAAGAAGGAGCTGATCGTCACCGCCGGCGGCAAGAACGTCGCCCCGGCGGTGCTGGAGGACCTGGTCCGGGCACACCCGTTGATCAGCCAGTGTGTCGTGGTCGGCGACGGGAAGCCGTTCATCGCGGCGCTCGTCACCATCGACGAGGAGGCGCTGCCGGCCTGGCTGGAGAGCACCGGGCTGCCCCGCGACACCCCCGTCGAACAGCTGCGCGAGCACGAGGGGCTCCGCAAGGAGATCCAGACCGCGATCGACGTCGCCAACCAGGCCGTGTCGAAGGCCGAAGCGATCAAGGTGTTCCGGGTCCTGCCCCAGGACTTCACCGAGACGACCGGCGAGCTGACCCCGTCGCTCAAGGTCAAGCGCCAGGTTGTCCACAAGACGTACGCGGCGGAGATCGCCGATATCTACCGAGGCTGACTACCATCCGTCACGTGCCCGCATCCACAGTCACCGCACCGCACCCGCATCCCCTCGCCGCGGCCGCCCGCCTGGTGATGCTGGCGCTGATCGCCGTCCTGACCCTGTTCGCCACCCGCGACGTCGCCCAGCTGTGGTGGATCGTGTTGCTGGCGGTGGCCGGGCTGCCGTCGCTGCTGGCACCGCAGCACCGGCTGGTCGGCCCGGTGAGCCGGGTGGCCGAGGTGGTGGTGCTGGGGCTGGCCGCGAGCCACGTCGCCGCGGTGGCGTCCATCGGCGGCACTGTCGACGGCCTGGGCGCGTCGGCGGTGCTGCCCTACCTGGCCGTCCCGGTGACCGTCACCGCGCTGCGCCGCCGCTTCCCCGAGGGCGCTGCCCTGCTCGTGGTCACCGCCGTCACCCTGCTGGTCAGCGGCGCGCTGACCCGGGTCGACGGCGGGTCCCAGCTCGGCCAGCCGGGTTACCTCGCGGTCTGCGCGCAGTGGCTGATCCTGGCGGTGCTGGGGCTCTACGCCGCCGGCACGCTGCACCGGGTGATGGCGGTCCGCGGTGAGGGCAAACCCCAGCCGTACGCCGAGGCGACCCGGCTGCTGACCCAGCTGCGGACGGTGGCCCGGCAACTGCCCGGGGCGACCCTGGACCCGGGCGGCATCTCGGAGCACCTGCTGGAGGAGCTGCGGACGGTGGCCCGCGCGGACCGGGGCGCGGTGCTGTCGGCCAGCGGCGGCGGTCGGCTCGTGGTCCTCGCCCAGGCCGGCGTCGACCGGGTGGACTGGGAGACGACGCTGGACGCCGACTCGGCGATCGCCGACGCCTGGGCCACCCAGCAGGCCACCACCGCCGCCCGGTCCCAGTCCCGCTCGCACCGTGGCGGCGACGTGTCCGCGCTGATCATTCCGCTGGTCGCCGGGGTGCGCACGGTGGGGCTGGTGGTGCTGGAGGCCGACGCCGCGCAGGCGTACCCGCCGCCGGTGGTGTCCCGGGTGACCGCACTGACCCGCCCGGCCGCGCTGCGGCTGGAGGCGGCGCTGCTCTTCGACGAGGTGCGCTCGCTGGCCACCAACGAGGAGCGGCAGCGGCTGGCCCGGGAGATCCACGACGGGGTGGCGCAGGAGCTGGTG
>NZ_JAGPXZ010000478.1:0-4847 GCF_018070305.1 Micromonospora sp. M51
GAAGAACCCGGACGTCTCCACAGCGATGCTCACCGACAAGTGCGCCCGGGTCCGTGACACCGGCGCACGGGTGCTGGCCGCCGCCGACAACTCCTGCCTGGCGCACATCGGCGGCGGCCTCGACCGCCACCGCTCGGGCGTACGGGCCATGCACTACGCCGAGATTCTCGCCGGGGCCAGCTCATGAGCCAGCCGGTCGCACCCGCCACCGGGAGCGGACGGATCCGCACGCCGCTGCCCTTTCCCACCGCCGCCAAACCGGCAGTCGCCGACCCGCAGCTGCGGGCCAACCTGCACCGGGCCACCCGCACCATCCGCGCCAAGCGCGCCCGGGTCGTCGACGAGGTACCCGACTGGGAGGCGCTGCGCGACGCCGGCTCCGCGATCAAGGCGGACGTCCAACGTCGGTTGCCGGAGCTGCTGGAGCAGTTCGAGGCATCCGTCACCGCCGCCGGCGCCACAGTGCACTGGGCCCGCGACGCGGCCGAGGCGTGCCGGATCGTGGTCGCGTTGACCCGGGCCGCCGGGGCCGACGAGGTCGTGAAGGTCAAGTCGATGGCGACCCAGGAGATCGAGCTCAACGAGGCGCTGGAGGCCGCCGGGATCGCCGCGTACGAGACCGACCTCGCCGAGTTGATCGTGCAGCTCGGCGAGGACACCCCCTCACACATCCTGGTGCCGGCGATCCACTACAACCGGGCGCAGATCCGGGAGATCTTCCAGCGTCGCATGCCCGACGTGCCGGCCGACCTGAGCGACGAACCGGCCGAGCTGGCCGAGGCGGCCCGCGCCCACCTGCGACGACGGTTCCTCTCGGCCCGGGTCGCCGTCTCCGGCGCCAACTTCGCCGTGGCGGACACCGGCACCCTCGTGGTGGTGGAGTCCGAGGGCAACGGGCGGATGTGCCTCACCCTCCCCGAGACGTTGATCAGCGTCGTCGGCGTCGAGAAGCTGCTGCCGACCTTCACCGACCTGGAGGTCTTCCTGCAACTGCTGCCCCGGTCCTCGACCGGCGAGCGGATGAACCCGTACACCTCGATGTGGACCGGTGTCACCCCCGGCGACGGTCCGCAGGACGTGCACGTCGTCCTTGTCGACAATGGCCGCTCCGCCGTGCTCGCCGACCCGGTGGGGCGGCCGGCGCTGTCCTGCATCCGTTGCTCCGCCTGCCTCAACGTCTGCCCGGTGTACGAGCGGGCCGGCGGGCACGCGTACGGCTCGGTGTATCCGGGGCCGATCGGGGCGATCCTGTCGCCGCAGCTGACCGGGGTGGCCGACAACGCCTCGCTGCCGTACGCGTCGACCCTCTGCGGCGCCTGCTACGACGTCTGCCCGGTGAAGATCAACATTCCGGAGATCCTGGTCCACCTCCGCCAGCAGGCGCCGCATCCGCCGGCCGAACGGGCCGCCATGGGTGTCCTGTCCTGGGTGATGCGCAGCCCTCGGCGCTGGGCCGCCGCCCTGCGCCTGGCCCGGGCGGGTGCGGGGCCGCTCGGGGCGTACCGGATGCGCCGCACCGGCGCGCGTACGCTGCGCCGACTGCCCTGGCCCGGGTCGGCGTGGACCCGGTCGCGCGACCTGCCGCTGCCCGGGCCGCAGACCTTCCGGGAATGGTGGGGGAAGCAGTGAGCGCACGTGACGAGATCCTGGCGCGGCTGCGGACGGCCCTGGCCGACAGCCCGCCGCCGGTGCAGGTGCCCCGCCGCTACCGCCGGGTCGACGACCGCCCCGACCTGATCGCCACCCTGGTCGACCGCCTGGAGGACTACCGGGCGGTGGTCCACCATGGCATCGACGCCCTACCCCGGCTGCTCAGCGAGGTCGACCGGCTCGCCGTCCCCGCCGACCTGCCGGCCGACTGGCTGACCGGTTACGCCGGGCAGGTGCACCGCGACGCGCCCGCGCTGTCACCGGCCGTACTCGACGACCTGGACGCGGTGCTGACCGGCTGCGCGGTCGCGATCGCCGACACGGGCACCATCATCCTCGACGCCGGCCCGACGCAGGGGCGGCGGGCGCTCACCCTGGTGCCCGACCGGCACATCTGCGTCGTTCGCGCCGACCAGGTGGCCGGACTGCAGCCCGAGGCGCTCACCCGACTGAACCCGCGCGCGCCGCAGACCTGGATCTCCGGCCCGTCCGCCACCAGCGACATCGAGCTGAACCGGGTCGAGGGAGTGCACGGCCCGCGCCGGCTGGAGGTCGTCCTGGTCGGCTCAGGAGCCTGACGACACCTGCTCGCGGGCCTCGCTCGCCGGCGCCCGCAGCGGAATGCCGCGCACGTTGAGCAGCATGACGATGCCCACGCCGACCACCAAGGCGATGTCGGCGACGTTGCCGACGAAGAACCCGGCGTAGTCGATGAAGTCCACGACGTGCCCGCGAGCGAACCCCGGCTCGCGCAAGAGGCGGTCCAGCAGGTGTGTCGTCGCGCCGCCGAGCACCAGGCCCAGCGCCACCGCCCAGGCCCGCGAGGTGACCCGCAGCGCCACGACCGTCACCGCGACCACCGCCGCCGCCGCGAACACCGCGAAGATCCAGGTGTACGCGGAGCCGATCGAGAAGGCGGCACCCGGGTTGTAGACGAGTCGCAGCTGCAGCAGGTCACCGAGAACGGTGATGGTCTGCCCGCCGGACAGCGCGGACTCGGCCCAGTACTTGGTGAGTTGATCCGCGGCGAGCACCACGGCAGCGATCAACACGACGACGCGGAACACCCCGGAACCCTAGCCGGTCGGTGGCAACAGTCACCACCGGCGGTGAACGCGAGCCCGCACGCCGGCGGCCCCGTTGATCAACAGCATGACGCACAAGCTTGGTAATTGCCAAAGACTGGCAACTGTGCCACCGTGATGATCAACGGTTGCGGCGTTGCGCCCACCCGACCAACGACTCCCCACACCACAGGAGCCCTCCGTGACCCGGATGCGTCCGACCGTCCGACGCTTCGCGGCGTCGACCGCGGCGGCGGGAATGCTCGTCCTCGCCGGCTGTTCGGCCCCGGCCACGCCCGACGGCTCAGCGGGCGGGACCACGCTGGTCGTGGCCACCTCCGACGAACCGGACGCGTTGAACCCGGTGCTCAACTACGGCGTCGACGGCGCCTCGCTGATCTTCGACGGCCTCGTCAGCCGGGACGCTGACAACCGCCTCGTGGCCTCTCTGGCCACGGCGTTGCCGGAGCTGTCGCCCGACGGGCGCACCGTGACCGCGAAGCTCCGCGACGGCGTGCAATTCCACGACGGCACCACGCTGACCGCCCCGGACGTCGTCTTCACGTACCAGGCGGTGCTGGACCCGAGGGTGGACTCCACGCTCCGCTCCGACCTGGACATGGTGGAGTCGGTGACCGCGCCCGACGCGGCCACCGTCGTGTTCCGGCTGCGCTACCCGTACGCGCCGTTCCTGCAACGGCTCACTCTCGGCATCGTGCCGGCCAGGCTGCTCAGCGGGCAGGACATCAACACCGCCGGGTTCAATCGCAAACCGGTCGGGACCGGGCCGTACAAGGTTGAGTCGTGGACGCCGGGCGACCGCCTGGTGCTCACCGCGAACGAGAGCTACTTCGCGGGCCGACCGAAGAACAACCGGGTGGTGGTGGCGTTCGTCGCCGACGACAACGTCCGCGCCCAGCGGA
This sequence comes from Micromonospora sp. M51, assembly GCF_018070305.1. Lineage (NCBI taxonomy): Bacteria > Bacillati > Actinomycetota > Actinomycetes > Micromonosporales > Micromonosporaceae > Micromonospora > Micromonospora sp. M51. The sequence goes on from NZ_JAGPXZ010000478.1 coordinate 3,638, forward strand.
TGCGCGCCGGCGAGTTCGACGCCGCCGAGCTGCCACCCAAGCTGGCCTCCGGCTTCGACGCCGACGCGGCGTACCGGGTGCAGCGGGTGCCGACCGCCGACTACCGGGGTGTGATGCTGCCGACGGGCAACCCGGTCCTCGCCGACCCGGCGGTCCGCCGGGCGCTCAACCTGGCCGTCGACCGGGCCGCGATGGTCTCCGGAATCCTCGGTGGCGCCGGCGAACCGGCGTTCGGCCCGATCCCGCCGACCTCCGAGTTCACCGACGCCTCGATCATCGGCAAGCCGACCGCCGACCCGACGGCGGCGGGCGCGCTGCTCGACGCGGCCGGCTGGACCCCCGGCCCCGGCGGGATCCGCGTCAAGGACGGCCGGCCGGCCCGGTTCACGCTGATGTACCCGGCCAGCGACACGCTGCGCAAGGACCTGGCGCTCGCCGTCACCGCCGACGCGAAGAAGATCGGCATCGGGGTCACCCCGGCCGGGCTCACCTGGGACGCCATCGACCCACGGATGAGATCCGACGCGCTGCTGATGGGCTACGGCACGCCGTACGACCCGGATTTCGTCTCGTACAAGCTGTTCAGCTCCCAGTTCGCCGGGCAGGGCTACTTCAACCCGGGCTCGTACCGCTCCGAGGTGACCGACCGGGCCCTCCAGCAGGGCCGCGACCAGATCGACCCGAATCTTCGCAGGGCCGCGTACGCGCGGTTCCAGAAGCAGTTGGCCGCCGACGTGCCGTGGCTGTTCCTCACCTACCTGCGGCACACCTACGTGCTGAAGTCCTCGGTGCGCGGTGTCGCTCCCCGCGTCGAGGCGCACGAGCACGGGGTGGCGAACAGCCTGTGGTGGAACATCGACACCTGGACCCGGTCGTGACCCGCTCCGGTCGACTGGCCGGGGCGAGGGCGGTGCTCCGGCGTCGGCTGCTCGTCGCCGTGCCGGTGCTCGCCGCGACCAGCGTCGGGATGTTCGCCCTCGGCGCCGCCTCGCCGGTCGACCCCGCGAAGCAGTACGCGGGCGCGGCGGCCTTCACCGCCAGCGAGGAGAACCTGGCCCAGCTGCGCGCGAACTGGGGCGTCGACGACCCGGTGCCGGTGCAGTACCTGCGCTGGATCGGCAACCTCGTGCGGGGCGACCTGGGCTGGTCGACCAGCCGGCACGACCCGGTCGCCTCGGTGCTCCCCCCCCGGGCCCGCTGGACGCGGGTG
>NZ_JAGPXZ010000479.1:0-4842 GCF_018070305.1 Micromonospora sp. M51
CAGCATGGCGCACGCCTCGTCGACAGCGATCCGCAGATCCTCGATCTCGTCGAGCGCGAACTGCAACCGGGCCGCGAGACCGGCGGTGGCGGTGCGAAGAACGCCGAGGTAACCGCCGTCGGCGGGCACCGTGAGGTGCACCACGTCGTCGTCGGTCGCTGGCTGGCCGGTCAGTTGAGTCACGCCTCATCCCCCCGGTCGGGGACTCTACCCGGTCAGTCGCCCGTACGCGTGCCGGCGGTGGTGACGTGATCGGCCAGCTGGCGGAGCGCGTCGCCGCTGAGCCGGTAGGGAACCCACTCGCTCATCTGCTCGGCGCCGATCGAGGCGTAGAAACCGGCGGCCGGGTTCCAGTCGATCATCCACCACTCCAGCCGCCGGTAGCCGCGTCGTACGCAGATGTCGGCCAGCGTGGCGAGCAGCAGCCGACCGGCGCCGGTGCCCCGGGCGGCCGGCCGGACGTAGAGGTCCTCCAGGTAGATGCCGTGCACGCCGGCCCAGGTGGGGAAGTTGAGGAACCACAGTGCGAAGCCGACCGGCTGGTCCTGCTCATCCACCGCGACGTGGCCGAAGAGCGCCGGAGCGCTCGGCTCTTCCGACGTCGCGCCGGCACCGAACAGGGCCGAGGTCAACTGCTCGGCGGTGAGGTGGCACTGCTCCGGCGCGCGTTCGTACTCGGCCAGCTCGTGCACCATGGCGACGACGGCCGGCACGTCCTCGGGACGTGCCGGCCGGATCGTCGGGATGACCGGAGAGGTCACGCCTTCTTGGTCTCCCAGAAGATCTTCGAGATCTCGTCGATCTTCGCGAGCAGCTTGTCGGCGGTGGCCGGGTCGAGGCTGCCCTTGACGCCACCGGCGCCGGCGAGCTTGGTGGCCTCGTTGAACAGGCTGTGCAGGTTCGGGTACTTCTCGAAGTGCGGCGGCTTGAAGTAGTCGGTCCAGAGCACCCAAAGGTGGTGCTTGACCAGCTCGGCGCGCTGCTCCTTGATGATGATGGCGCGGGTGCGGAACTCCGGGTCGGTGTTCGACTGGTACTTCTCGCAGATCATTTTGACCGACTCGGCCTCGATCCGGGCCTGGGCCGGGTCGTAGACACCGCACGGCAGGTCGCAGTGAGCGCTCGCGGTGACGCGGGGCGCAAGGATGCGCGGAAGTCGCATCGGGATCCTCCATGGGAAGTTTGCGATGATCAAAGGCGACATTACTCCTGGAGATGCTCCCCCAACCGGTTGAGGTGAAACCAGTGACCGCCGATCACCCGGCTGAGGCGCCCCGGCTGCGGAGGCCGCTGACCGCCGTTCTGGTGACCGGCCCGTCCATGGCCCCGACGCTGCGGCACGGCGACGCGGTGCTGGTTCGCGTCGGTGGCCGCCCGATCCGGGCCGGTGACGTGGTGGTCGCGGTCTTCCGGACCCGGCCCGATCTGCTGGTGGTGAAGCGTGCGGTCCGGTCGCAGGACGGCGGCTGGTGGCTGCGGGGCGACAACGACCTGATCACCGACGACTCCCGGGCGTACGGGGTGGCCGACGTGCGCGGACGGGTGGTGGCCCGCTACTGGCCGCGCCCGGGACGGGTACCTCGCCGGCAGTTATGACCCTGCTCACATCCGAGGGGTGGTGTCGACACTATGCTCGGAAAGTGCCCGGGTGACCCCCCGCACCGCGTGCCACCGCCCGCCGCCCACCTCGCGGCGGGGCCGGCCGCCTCACATCTGCTCGACAGATCCTGGAGTCACCACCATGTCTTCGTCCACCGTGGACCCCGCTGATCCCGTCTTCCAACTGCACCGGGGCGGCAAGATGGCCGTCACCTCGACCGTGCCGCTCACCAGCCGGGAGGACCTCTCCCTGGCGTACACCCCAGGGGTGGCCCGGGTGTGTGAGGCGATCGCCGCCGACCCGGCCCTGGTGGATGACTACACCTGGGTGTCGCACACGGTCGCGGTGGTCACCGACGGCTCGGCGGTGCTCGGGCTGGGCAACATCGGCCCCCGGGCCGCGCTGCCGGTGATGGAGGGCAAGGCCGTGCTGTTCAAGCAGTTCGGCGGCGTGGACGCGGTGCCGGTGTGCCTGGACACCCAGGACGTGGACGAGATCGTCGCGGTGGTGCGGGCGTTGGCACCCTCGTTCGGTGGGATCAACCTGGAGGACATCAGCGCCCCGCGCTGCTTCGAGATCGAGCGTCGACTCGACGAGGCGTTGGACATCCCGGTCTTCCACGACGACCAGCACGGCACCGCGATCGTGGTGCTCGCCGCGCTGCGCAACGCCGCGACGTTGCTCGACCGCAAGCTGGGTGACCTGCGGGTGGCGGTGAGCGGCGCGGGCGCGGCCGGCGTGGCGGTGACGAAGATGCTGATCGCCGGGGGCGTCAACCCCGACCAGGTGGTGGTCTGTGACTCCAAGGGGATCATCGGCCGCCACCGCACCGAGCTGACCGGCACCAAGGCCGAGTTGGCCGCGAGCACCAACGCCGACGGCCGGCACGGCGACGTCACCGAGGCGCTGCGCGACGCGGACGTGCTGGTCGGGGTCTCCGGCGGGCAGATCCCCGAGGCGGCGGTGGCTCAGATGGCGCCCGGCGGAATCGTGTTCGCGCTGGCGAACCCCACCCCCGAGGTGCACCCCGAGGTGGCCGCCCGGCACGTCGCGGTGGTCGCCACCGGGCGCAGTGACTACCCCAACCAGATCAACAACGTGCTGGCCTTCCCCGGGGTGTTCCGCGGTGCGCTGGACGCCGGCGCCACCAGGATCACCGAGGCGATGAAGGTCGCCGCCGCGGACGCCATCGCCGGTGTGGTGGCCGAGTCGCTGACCGCCGACGCGATCGTGCCGTCCCCGCTCGACCCGCGCGTCGCGCCGGCCGTGGCCGAGGCGGTCGCCGAAGCCGCCCGCCGCGACGGCGTCGCCCGCCGCTAGGACGCACGCCTGGGCCGGGGGTTCTCCGGGGCAGCATGCGCCGCCGGCTCTACGCGCACGCGTGGGCCAGGGGCGCTCCGGCGAAGCATGCGCCGCTGGCCTACGCGCACGCCTTCTTAACGAGCGCTCAGCTTGTTACCGTGCCGATCATGCGTGCTGCCTTTGCCTCCCGTTTCGACGACGCCGACCCGCTCGCCGCGCTCACCGTCGGTGAGCGGCCCGAGCCGACCCCTCCGGCGGACGACTGGGTGACCGTGCAGTTGCGGGCCACCTCGCTCAACCACCACGACCTCTGGTCGCTGCGCGGGGTGGGTCTCACCGAGGCCCAACTTCCGATGATCCTCGGCTGCGACGCGGTCGGGGTGGACCCGGAGGGGCGTCCGGTGGTCGTCTACCCGGTGGTCGTCACCCCGGGTGACCCGCGCGGGGTCTCCATCCTCTCCGAGCACTTCGCCGGGACGCTCGCCGAGCGGGTGGTCGTACCCCGGTCGAATCTGATCCCGCTGCCCGACGGCATGGCGGCGACCGACGCGGCGTGCCTGCCCACGGCCTGGCTGACCGCGTGGCGGATGCTGACCACCAAGGGCCGCGTCGCGGAGGCCGACAGCGTGCTGGTCCAGGGCGCGGGCGGTGGGGTGGCCACCGCGGCCGTCGCGCTCGCCGTCGCGATGGGCAAGCGGGTGTACGCGACCAGCCGCGACGCCGTGAAGCGTGACCGGATCTCCGCCCTCGGCGCCACCGCCGTGGAGCCCGGCGCCCGGCTGCCGGAGCGGGTCGACGTGGTGATCGAGACGGTCGGCGCGGCCACCTTCGACCACTCGCTGAAGTCGGCCGCGCCGATGGCCCGGATCGTGGTCTCCGGCGCGACCGCCGGGCACGAGCCGTCGGTCAACCTGCGCCGCGTCTTCGCCATGCAGCTGGAGATCCTGGGCACCTCGATGGGCACGCCCGGCGAGCTGTACGAGCTGCTGGCGTTCTGCTCGGACAACGAGGTGCGCCCGGTAGTCGACTGCGTCATCCCGTTCAGCCGGGTCGAGGACGCCTTCGCCCGACTGCACTCCGGCGACGCCTTCGGCAAGGTCGTCATCGACCACGAGGCCTAACGCCCGCCTGTCCGCGCCGCGCTCGCGTCGCGCCGCGCCATGATCTGCGCAACATCGGGGAAACTGCTGCATTCCGGCGTGCCGAGGCAGCAACATCCCCGATGTTGGCAGATCTTGGGCGTGCGGCGTGCGGCGTGCGGCGCGGGGCGCGAGGCGCGGGATCAGAGGTGGTCGTCGAAGGTGGCGATGTCGCCGCGCGTCGCGTCGGTGGAGATGCGCTTCTTGGCGTCCGGGTCGCCGTAGAGCGACCAGCGTAGGAACTCGACCGAGGTGTCCGAGACGACCCGCAGCGTCGCGCCGTCGCTGAGCAGCGCCCGCCCGTGGTCGCCCTTCGGCAGGCTCAGCATCGCCTTCGGCCAGGGCACCTTGTCGTAGGCGGCCTTGCCGGCCGCGTACTCGACCACCTCGTCCAGCTCACCGTGCACGAACAACTGCGGGGCGGCGGCACCGGCGAACGCGGTACCCACCCCGAGCGCCGTGCCGGCGAACACCACTCCCGCGTCCAGCCGTTCGTCCCGGCTCGCGGTGAACAGGCCGATGGTGGTCACCCCGCCCGCCGAGTGCCCGGCGGCGGCCACCCGCTCACCGTCCAACCGGCCGCGCAACGCGTCGCCGGCCTTGCCGTCCAACGCCAACACCTGATCCAACGCGTACGACACGTCGGCGGGCTGGTTGAGCACGTCGAGGACGTTGTTGTCGGCGCCCCGGGAGGTGTGCGGGAACGCGGGCGCGGCCACCACGAAACCGGCCGCCGCCCAGCGGGTCAGCAGCGTGGCGTAGTCGTCCGGCCGCCCACCCAGGCCGTGACTGAACATCACC
>NZ_JAGPXZ010000048.1:0-15746 GCF_018070305.1 Micromonospora sp. M51
GACTGGCGCTGCTCGGGTTGCCGGTCATCTCGAGCAGGTGGGCGCGCACGGCGCGTTCCCGTTGTCGGGTCAGGGGTTCCTGATCGAGCTGGTAGCGCCGGTTGAGGTCGTCGAGCAGCGCCAGTCCTCGGGCCGGCCCGTAGGCGTGGGCGACCGCGACCACCCGGCTCAGACGTACCGGCGCGGTCGGGTTGAGCCTTTCGAGCCACAGGTACAGTGCCGCGATCTGTGGCCAGTCCGTCTGTTCCGGCGACGTGGTCGCGGCATGCACGGCGGCGATCGCCGCCTGTAACTGGTACGTGCCGATCTCGCGTCGGTGCCAGACGCTGTCGATCAGTTCCGTGCCCTCGCGGATCAGGGCGGTATTCCACTGTGTCCGATCCTGCTCGTCGAGCCGCACCAGCTCGTCGCCGTCGGTACGGGCAGTGCGCCGCGACTCGGTGAGCAGCATCAGTGCGAGCAGACCGATCACCTCGGGGTCGTCCGGCAGAGAGTCGCGGAGCATGCGGGTCAGCCGGATCGCTTCGCGGGTCAGGTCGATGCGGGCGAGCTCGTCGCCGGTGGAGGCCGTGTAGCCCTCATTGAAGATCAGGTACAGCACCTGCATCACGGCGTTCATCCGACTGTCCCGATCGGCGTCGGTGGGCGGGGTGAAGCGGGCGCCGGCACGGGCCAGTTGCTGCTTGGCGCGGCTGATCCGCGCACCCATGGTGCTCTCGGTCGTCCCGTGGGCGTGTGCGATCTCCGCGGTCGTCAGGCCGCCGACCGCGCGCAGAGTGAGCGCCACCTGGGAGCTGGGGCTCAGCGCAGGATGGCAGCACAGCAGCAGGAGCGTGAGACTGTCGTCGGTCTCCAGCGGAGGGTGCGCCTGGCGGGCCGGGTCCTGCATCGCCAGCTCGGTCATGCCCGCGTGCTGCTCGCGCCGGCGTCGGGCCTGGTCGGTGCGGAGCAGATCGACCATTCGCCGGTAGCCGATCCGGATCAGCCAGCTGCGCGGGTTCTCCGGCACGCCGTTGGTCGGCCACGTCCGGCTCGCGACGAGCAGTGCTTCCTGTACCGCATCCTCGGCGATGTCGAAGTGGCCGAAGCGCCGCACCAACGCGCCGAGCACCTGCGGCGCCTCCGTGCGCAGCAGGTGCTCGACGTCCGGCGTCACGCCGGGTCTGCCGTTCTTGTGCCCTCCCGGTTTGTCGCTTCCGGATGGCAGCATTCAGCTGAATCGGTCATGCCGCGAAGTCCGTGCCCATGATCGGCCGGATCTCCACTGGTTCTCCCAGCACCTCGACCATCCTCGAGACGATCTCGACGGCGCGTTCCTGGCTGGCCACGTCGATCACCGCGAAGCTGGCCAGGACCTCCTTGAGCTCGATGAATGGCCCGTCGGTCGCCACCACGCCGGCCGGGCTCTTGCGGACCGTCGTGCTGATGGCCGGGTGGCCAAGACCCTCGCTGCTGACGAACTCGCCGGTCTTGATCAGTTCCTGTTCGAACTGCTGGTACGCGGCGAACGCGGCCAGCGCCTCCTTGGACGGGGTGTCGGCGGTCGCGGCGTCCCAGGCGGCGGCCGGCGTGTAGCTGAGCAGCAGATACTTCATGGTCATCCTTGTTGTTGCGCGGGAGATCACGTTACGCCGGTCAGGACGAACGGTGCAGGGAGAGGGCGAGGACCGTCGTCCAGGTGAAGGCGACCAGGCCGTTCACGGCGATCTGGATGCTCATGTGGCTCGGCGACATGGGCAGCAGCAGGATGAGCGCGGCGACGCCGTTCAGCACCGCCGGCAGCGCGGCCCGACGACGGACGTGGCGGACGGTCAGCACGATGGCGGCGATGGCCAGTGCGGTGAAGGCGATGGCGGCCGCGGCCGAATGCGCGATGCTGTGCCAGGACATCTGGTCGACCGGCCCGTCGGGGGTCCCGACCGGGAAGCCGCGCTCCGGATCCATGGTGAACACGCCGGCCGCGACGAGACCGGCACCGAAGATCCCGACGAAGATCGGCAGCACACGCCGGCCGGTTCCCTCGGTGAGCGTGCGCCGGATACCGGCGGCGAGCGCCAGGCCGCCGAGACCGGCGAGCACGAACGTGGTGATCTGGATCCAGCCGAGGCTACCGGTGGCGAGCTGGCTGATCGGGTGCCGCGTGATGTTGTAGCCCTCACGAGTGAGCATCTGCGTCACGGCCGAGGCGAAGAAGACCGGCCCGGCAAGGGCGCCGGCGAGGAGCAGCCGGTCAGACGAGCGGCGGACGGCGGGAACGGTGGCGGCGACGGGGGCCATGACTTCCTCCTTGGTGAGTTCCTGCCGCTACCTCGTGGCCGATCCGGGGATTCCGACACGACCACGATGTGACCTGAGTTACGCCCAGTGGGTGTCAAAGCGTGGGTGCCGCCTTCGAGGTACCGGCAAGCATTCACCAAGGAGGACACGATGTCTGAGAACACCGAGCCGAGCGTCGAACTGCAGGCCCTGGACCGTCTGGTCGGCACCTGGTCGGTGACCGGCGGCGCCGAGGGAACCGTGCGGTACGAGTGGATGGCCGGCCGGTTCTTCTTGCTCCAGCACGTGGAACTCAGCCAGTTCGGGCAACCGGTCACCGGCTTGGAGGTCATCGGACACCTACACCCGTTCGGCGAGCCGGTCGGTGCGGACGTGGTGTCGCGGTTCTACGACGCGGCCGGCAACACTTTCGACTACGTCTACGAACTCGTCGGCGACAAGCTGACCATCTGGGCTGGCGCGAAGGGCGGTCCCGCCTACTACGAGGGCACGTTCAGCGCCGACGACACCACGGTTACCGGCGCATGGACCTACCCCGGTGGAGGCGGATACGCCTCCACCATGACCCGGATCTGACATCGGAAGGCCACGCCGACCCGAACGGCCGGAGGCGGTGTTCCGCGCGCATCTCGGAGGTCATTGCTCTCCGGCCGATTCGGTCTACCGTTCCCGGCCTTACCCGTGGAGGACCCAGGGCCGAGGCCAGGGTCTCGTGGCCAACAGGTACTGCATACCCGCCAGTTCTTTCGCAGCCACGTCACCACGACCTGTGCGCGGATCCCCGGATAGCACCACCGTGTGTCCTCGCTCCACTCGTCGCGCAGCGGCGTCGGGGTCATCACCTCGCGCAGCAGCATCGAGCAGCCGGCTGGTGTCCTCGCCGAGCACGCCCTTGGGGATGCGGATGAGCAGCACTCCGCCGTCGAGGACGCGGCCCATGTCGAAGCTCGACTTCGGGTAGCGCATGGTGCGTTTGACGAAATCGCGCAGTAGGAACGCGCGCAGCCGGGCGAGGACCGGTTCGATGACCTGCGAGCGGAGGCTGTCGTCGAGGCTGTCGTACCACTGCCAGAAGCCGCTGAGCCCGGCCGGGTCGTCGAGGTCCACCGTCATCGCCGAGCGGAATTGGGGGCTGTTGAGCAGCGGGGGGATGTGCTGCAGGGTGACGTTGTTGTGGCGCAGCAGAGTCAGGCAGGCCACTCGCATGACGTCGTCCATCCGCGGCCCCCACGCCTTGGCGAAGATGTTCCCGAAGATCGACACGAGGTTGTCGACGACCAGGTCGGGGTCGTCGCCTTCGAGGAGATTCAGCGTCGGCGGGTTGTCCTGGTCGGGGTCGAAGAGCACGACGCGGTCGGCGATGCCTGCGGGGAGCCGGTCGAGGATGTCCAGGACGAGGTCGCCGTGCGGGTCGATGACGACGGTGCCGCGGCCTGCCTTGATGTCGTCGAGGGCCATGTTGACCAGCAGGGTGGTCTTGCCGGAGCCCGGGGACGGCGACCGGTGCCGGCATGGACGCGGCCCGCGCCCGGTCGAGGCCGGGCACGGCGAGGTCCTGCGGCAGGGCGGCGAGGGCGGCGAGTTCCGGTGCGGAGATGAGGAATCCGGGTCCGAGGCGGCGTGCGGCGAGGACGGCCACCGGGGCGGGCATTCGGGCGCGGTGGGTGAGCCGGTTGCGGCCGGTGTGGATGGCGAACGCCGAGGCGAGGGTGTCGGCGATGCCCCGCAGCCGGCCGGTCGGGTCTGTGCCGGGGCGCCGGGTCCCCGAGGCCGCGACCCAGTCACGGAGCCGCTGCCGGGCGTCAGCGAAGTCGCGATGCCAGCCCGGCGGCGCGGAGCCGTTCTGCTCGGGGTCGTATGCGGACAGCCAGTGCAGGTGAAGCGCACTCAGTTCCCGCAGGTCGCTCAACCCGCGCGAGGTCCAGCTGATGAACCTTTACCAGACGAAGGGACGTGAGGCCGACGCAACCGTCGTGGTGTTGCGGGAAAGGGGGACTTCATGGGCTACGAGTCGGAACCGTGCGGATTCTCGCGGCAATAGGAATTCTTGACGCCTGGATTCCACTACCTGAGCGCCCGGATCGGCTTGGTGAACGCCGCCGTCTCGCTGGCTTCGAGGTCGTCAACCAGCGGTCTGCGCGTTTGACGGGTGGCGGCTGTCGTTCGCGCACGAGGTGGCTTGCTCACGATCAGCCAGTCGCGGGGATTCGAGTAGCGCTGCGGGCGAGGGTGAGCACAAGAAGTGCAGCGATCGCGAAGCCTGCTGCCGTGAGCGGGAGGGCGCTCACTCCGGCGGTGGTGAGGATGGTGCCTCCTGTCGCGGCTCCGATGGATACCCCGAGGTAAGTGCCGGAAGTGTTCAGCGCCAAGGCTTGCCCGGAGACAGGACCGGCGAGGTGGTGCAGGCGGGCTTGGATTGCTGGCGAGTTCCAGAACGCCATACCGCCCCACAGCGTCGCCGTGACCAGCACGAGCGGCAGTGGAGCGGGCCTGGCTGTCCAGAGCACCCAGAGCACGACCATCGCGGCGACGATCGTACCGATACCGATCAACAGGGTTCGGTCTGCGCCGAGGCGGTCGGTGGCGATTCCACCGAGCCAGATGCCCGCGATGCCTGCGATTCCGGAGAGGCTGAATGCGAGTGCGCGTTGCTCAATGCCTGCTGTCGTGGTCGCGGACAGATATGGGGCGAGGTAGGTGAGCATCATCATCGAGCCGGTCATGAGCAGGCAGTTCGCCAGCAATCCGAGTGAGATCTGAGCCCGCAGCAGGATGCGGAACTGATCGGCCAGCCGTGGCGCGCCGTCGGTTTCCTCGCAGCGGGGCAGGGTATCGAGCAAGAGGATGAGGACGAGAGTACCGGCGAGGGCCATCGTCGCGAAGGTGGCTCTCCATCCGAGGGTGCCGCCGATCCAGGTGCCGAACGGCACCCCGGCGGCGATCGATCCGGTGACGCCGAGCGAGACGATGGCGATGTACCTGCCAACCTTCTGCGGTGGTGCGTGGCGTGCGGTGAACGCGAACAGCGCCGGGGTCATCGCCGCGGCCGCGAGCGCAGCAGCCACGCGCAGCGTCGTCAAGACCGCGAACGACTCCGTGGTCGCTGCGCCGATGTTCGCGGCGATGAAGACCAGTAACGCGGTCGTGAACAGTCTTCGGCGAGGCACGTCCGCGAGGACGACGGCTGTGACCGGTGCTGCGATGGCGACGCTCAGGGAAAACACGGTGATCAGTTGCCCGGCCTGGCCTTCGTTGACTTCCAGATCGGCGGCGAGTTCGGGCAGGACTCCGGCGATCACGTAGTCGTCGGTGTAGAGCACGAACGCGGCGGCGAGCAGGGTGAACAACCAAGCAGGCATACGCACCATTTCTCGGGAGGCTTGATGAGTCATCCGCTCGTGCGGTCCTGTTCGGGACCGATGGTAGCCGCGATCGTTTCCGCGACGAGTCTGCTTGCGGCGGCGTCAAGGTGGATGCCGTCGCGGTGAGTTGTGACGCCTCGTTCGGTGACATCGAAGATGTCGATGAGCGGGAGGCTGTGCTGCTCGGCGACGCGACGCACGATCGGCGCGACCTCTTCCGCGACGATGCGTTCGGAAACGGCGCGGCGATTGGAGAACGCGACCGGCGGCGTCAGGAGGTAGACGGTCGACGTGCCGTCGGCGCTGTAGCGGGCGGCGAAGTCGGCGAGTTCCGACTCGTACGCCTTCGCGTTCCAATTGTCGCCTCGTGCGTCATTCGTTCCCAGCATGATGAGGACGATGTCGGCGCGCGCTCCTAGAGACGCCTCGGCGAATCGGTTCGCGGCATAGGGCCAATCACCGTTGCGCTGAAGTGTGCGCCGATTCAGTCCGTAGTTGAGCACCTGGTACCGGTCGCCGAGCATCTGGGCGAGCTGGGCCGGATAGGACCATCTGTTGCGGCCCTTGAGCAGCACACCTGCGCCATAGGTGTTGCTGTCGCCGATCGCCGCGACGGTGATCTTGCCGGTTGCCGGGCGCGGGACGGGCGGATGCATCGTCCGCCGGGCAGCGAAGGCGACGCCCCCGACGATGAGGAGAAGAACGGCGGCGGTGATGAAGATCAGCATGAGCTTCCCTGTGTGTTCGTGTGCCGTTGCGGACGTTGGCGGAGGACTTGTTCGCCGGCGTCGACGTAGGACGTGAACAGGTCCGTGATGTCGCGAGGGCGGTCCGCCGCTTGGGCGTTCTCGGTGAGTTCCTCGACAGCACGCAGCGTGCGGGTGAAGGTACGAGTGCGCTGATGGCTGGCGGCGAGGAGCTGCTCGAATCCGTCGGCCGCCTCGACGAGGAAGCGACGACTGCCCGGCTGTGGGATCGTGCGGACCAATCCCCATGACACGAGTTCGCGGATCGCCGTGCTCACGCGCCGGAGCTGAGCGACAGGGCGGCGCGCAACATGACGACGACAGCGGAGAGCATCCTGTGGAGCATCCCGAAAGCCGACTACCGCGTCATCGTGCGGCTTGGGGATGCGAGGGCTCGCGCCCACCATCGGGAGCTGGGCCTCTTCGACTAGTTTGCTCATGCGGGCGGGGACGGGCTGGGTTCGGGAATGTGCTGCCTTGACCCCGGAGGCCTGAGCGGGAGGTCGCTGACATCCTGGTGAGCCGCGATCACTGCTCTCAAGGACCATCGACCCGTCACAGACGACCACCGACCTCGCGCAATCGGGAGTCCTGGTGCTCCCCGGTTCTGTGCTCGAAGAGGGCGATACCTGCGGTGACCGAGACGTTCAAGGACTCCACGTTCGAAGCCATAGGGATCGAGTATCGGTATGTGGTCAGCGCATCCAGTTCACGCGACACTCCCTCGCGCTCACTGCCCATCGCGAGCGCGAGACGTTCTCGCGCCGTGCGGATCGAGCTCAGCGGTTCGACAGCATCGGCCGAGAGCGCGGCGAGCACGAGCCCCTCCTGCCGAATGAACTCGGCGCATTCCGCGCGAGTCGCGAGCACGACAGGGGTCGCGAACACCAATCCGCGACTGGCGCGGATCAGGCGGCGATCCCATATCGTGCGCAGGCCGCTGTCGACCAGCACGATGCCCGCCGCGGCGAGCGCGCAGGCCGTCCGCGTGATCGCTCCGATGTTGCCGACGATCCGCACCCCGTCGAGGATAATGATGTCACCCGTCGTTCCGATCAGGTCGCGGAGTCTGGGACGTCTCGGTGCACGCGCCAGCGCAAAGGCGCGCGAACGCTTCTGCTCCCCGAACAGCGTTCGCGCCACACTGTCGTCAAGGACGTAGCGCGGCACGTCTGCGTCGATGCCGACGAACGTAGAAGGGTCGGCGGAGGCCGAGAGGTACAGGGTGTCCACCTCGACCCCGCAGGCGATGGCCTGCTCGATGTTCTCCAGATCGTCGAGGACGAAGATGCTCGGTCTCTCGGAGCGGTTGCGCAGCACGTCGGCGATGCGCCGAACGACCGGGTGGCGTGTGCTGTCGATCGTTTGCACCGTCGCCGGTTCACGCGTCTCGCTCGCAATCGTCGCTGCCTCCATGCGCAGAAGCGTGGGCCCTCACGCGACGTCGGGGTCAAGATGCGGGAGGGCGCGCGCCTACTCCCACCGAGCGTTGGCAGGATCGACGCCGTGGCGCAGCGCGTTCGCATCGATGACTTCGGAAAGCCACGAGGAAAGCTCTGGTTCTCGCGCGTCGAAGTAGGCGCTGAATCGTGCGTCCTGGACGTAGCGCTGTCCAAGGCACACCTGCATCGAATGGGTGCAGGCGAAGAGTTGACCGATCATCTCTCGATGCTGCTCCGCTAGGTCGTTGGCCTCATCGCTGCCGGGTGCGACACCAGAGCGTTTCGCTGCCGCGAGTTCCGAATACAGGGCATCACCATTGGCCTGCATCCGTCTCCGGTCGTCCTCCGAGAACACCGCCGCGTTCCGCTCGAACTGCGCCCACTCGTCGGAGTCTCCCCAGCGTTCGCGTGCTTCTTCCGCCCAATCCTCACGCCAGCCCTGACCGAAGATCTCCGCCTGCTGCTGCGCGGTGAGCGTGGCTCCCGCCGTGCTCGATGCCAAGACCTGATCGACGGCGTCAGCCATCTGCCGAAGCCTCGTGATCCGCTCTTCGAGCAGTCGCCGTTGCTGCTGAAGCTGTTCCGTCTCGTCCACAGCGGGATCGTCTAGAAGCGCGGCAATCTTCGTCAGGGCGAACCCGAGTTCCTGGTAGACGAGCACTCGATGGATGCGCCCTACGTCTACGGCTGAATATGCCCGATACCCTCCCGGCGTGCGGCCTCGGGGCTGAACCAGACCCACTGCATCCCAATGATGCAAGGTCCGCACGGTAACGCCGACAAGTGACGCCACATCACCGACCGTCAGTTCCTGCGACACCTGCTCAAGCGCTGCCTCATCGGTCTGACCCCGGAGCCAAGGCGTCATCGACTCCGGCACGTTCACATCCACTCTCAGTTCCCTCCCGATCCGCGCTACCTGAGGCTACTGCGCCCTCCTATTTTCCCATCCCCAACGTCGCTTCACAGCACCAGCCTGTTCCTATGAACAGACGCGCGCTACGTGTGCATAGCTGGGCCTGTCACATGCTGCGTCTTGCCCCGTCGCAGCGCGGGTCGGTGCGGCGGGTCTCGTGCTCGAACGGGTCCTGTAGTTGCCGTTCACCCCGTCATGCCTGCTCTCGTGGCAGCGAGCGGCGAGGCGACGGGCCGTGGTGACAGCGACGGTGAGTGACTCGACCGTCAAAGTCACCGGGTGATGCGATCCGGCCGGGGCCTGGATCGGGCCGCTCCACCGTCCCGAGCCGTTCCAGGCGGGCACCCCTGCCTCGGTGGCGACGCTTGCGCCGACTTCGTGCCCGTGCAGGGCTAAGGCGAGCAGAAGCCGTTCCACCGATTCCCGGGGTGGGAAGAACCAGTCGTTTCGTGGCCCGATTGAGGTGATCTCCAGCAGTGCGGTGGGTGGTTCCGTCGTGGCAGATCCGTTCGCCACATCCGGTAGTCCGGGTTGTTGGGATACCACTGCCGCCGCGACCTGGTTCAGCGCCTGGACGTCGGCGGACGTCACCCATGAGGCATGACGGCGTTCGATCGAGTAGTCGTGCAGCGGGCTGCGGGCAGTGCGATACGACTCGACACTCCACGAGTCCTTGGCACGCACCGGCAGGTCTGCTCTTGATTGCGCGTCAAGCGCTGCAGATGTCGCTGCATCGGGCGGCCGGATGAGCCTTCGATTTGCGGCAGGACCGCCAGTTGGCCCCTGGTCCTTGCCGTAGTACTCCAGCCGTACCTGGTGGAGTTGGAATCTTCGCTGGTAGTGGGCGGGTTTGGCGCGGTATTGGTGTCGGCGTCGCCCTCATGGCCATCGATCTGCGTGGTCGATGGGTCGGTTGGTGGTGATCAGGTGTGCCAGGAGACGTCGGACCTCGCCGAGGGGGAGGGGTGTGAGGCCGTGATTGGATTCGGCGCCCCGTTTTTGGCGTGGGCGGCGGTGACGGCGAGGTAGGCGTGGGCGCACAGAGCGAGCGTCATGTGGCGGTACCAGCGTCGTATCGACGCACCTGGTAGTGGTCCAGGCCGACCTCGGTCTTGGCGGCCTGGAAGCACTCCTCGATCGCCCGCCGGGTCCCGGTGATACGGATCAGGTCTTCGTCCTGGATGCCGGCCAGGCCGAAGCCCACGGCGAGGGCACGCCCAACATCACTTCGTGTTGGTGTCGATGGTGTAAACCACGTCTGGCCCGACGTCATGGCGGGTGATGCCGGGTACGTCGGGGATGTTGAGCAGTGGTTCGTATGGGGTGCCCTGGACCCGGTCGCGCAGCAGGACGACGCTGCGGATGCCGAGCTGGTGCAGCTGATCCAAGGCCGGCTGGCTGGGGAAGGTCGTCATGACGTCGCGGATCGCCTGACGGTTGGGTGTGGTGTAGCTGGCCGCACCGTTGACCATGGCGGGAAAACCGTCGGTCGACCACAGTAGGACGTGGAGGTCGATGCCGTCGTTGGATGGCAATACCATGATCGGGGCGTGCGCGGAGGCTAGCGCCATCGCGGCCGGTTTGGCTGGGGTTTGGGGGTGGTCCAGGTCAGGCAGGCCCTCAGCGAGCACGAGGACCAGCAACGGAACGGTCAGTAGCCGTGCCTCTCCCACCGACCATTTCGGCTTGGCGCCCCTGCGAGCCACGTCGGCCAGGTGGGTAACCAGGCCGGCCGCGAGGATGGCCAGGCAGAGAGTGGGCCACAAGATCAACCGGCCTGGTGTACGGGATCCATCGAACCCGGGCACGTAAAGATAGAGCAGGCGGTAGATCGGCCCGTTCGTGCCCAGCGCGAGCAGCACTCCGACGACCGTCCCAAGCAGCAGCAGAAGCCGTTGCGTCGGTGACCAGCGGGACAGGAAGAGGCCGGCGAAGGCCAGTAGATACAGTGCGTACCCGCACAGCAGCACCTTCTCAGTCGGTGCCCCACCAAGAGCGATGCGGGCGTCGTTGTGCAGGGTGCCCCAGGGCAGGGAGGACTGCGGCGCCACGAGAAGTCCGCGCAGTGTCGGAGAGAAGTACGCGACGTAGTCCCAGTCCCGGGTGACAGTGGGGTTGAGCTCGCGGACTTGTTGGTACGCGTAAGCGAAGTATCCGGTCACCGCGGTGAAGACCAGCCCCCCGATCAGATCACTGACGATCAGCCGGAGGCCAAGGCGTGGGCGGTGGATCAGCCAGGCTGTCAGTGTGATCAGGGAGAGGGCGGCGAGGACGTATACGAATCCCAGCCCCACGCCGAAGCCTAGGCTGACCTGCCAGGCCGCGACCAGCCAGCCAGCGAACGCCCATCCCGGTCGGACTCGTTCGGGAAGGTAGCCGCGGGTGAACGAGAGTCCGTGGCCGCGCGCCAGCATCGCCAGGGCCAGAGTGATGCCACCGGTGGAGAGAATATTCAGATGGCCGGCGTGGCCGTAGCGCCAAGGCGCGTAGGCGAGGGCGGCCCCGGCTACCGCGGCGGCGACCTGATTCGCGCCAAGTTGGCGCAGGAGCGCGTAGCCGCCGAGGAAGGCGAGCGCGAAAGCCAGCACGAACAGGATGTTGTAGCGCAGCACGGCGCCGACTACACCGCTGCCTATCAGCCCTGCCGGGGCATAGCCGAGCAGGCTGTCGTTCAGGGCCAGACCGTACTTGTCGGGATAGAAAGCGTTGGTATCCCACAGGCCACGCAGGCCGTGGGTGAGAGCGTGGCCACCCCATCCCACCAGCCATGCTTGGGCCGTCGGGTCACCCGCGTCACCGACGATGGTGTGGGCCGGGTCGGCGATCGGCGCAGTCCTGGCGCCGGCAGTCATCGCGCGAACCGCGTACGGCGGAATCAGCCAGATCATCGCGACAGCGAGGAGCACTGAACCGAGGCCCGCGATGCTCAGTTCCCGCCGATGGGCCCCACGTGTCAGCCAATTCCTCGTGCCTGAACCGGCACGCGCGAGTCGGCCATTTTTTCCAAGCTCGCTGAGAGTGGCGGCTGATGTGGGGCCTCCTGCCGGTGGCTCTACCTGCGTCATCACATTGACCCTCACTGTTGAACCGCCGCAGTAAATCATGAGCAGGGCGGCGCATAGAGTCAAGACCTCGATCAATGCCGTTCTGGTAGCCGGGACTTACGCTGTTTATCAAGGCGTCTTGTCACGCAGGAGTCGCGATCGGTGTAGCGGCGCATCTCGCCGCTTCCGAAACAGGACAGGCCAGGGTTGCTGCAGGCCCTCGCCCGGGTTCCGGACCCGCGGGACGCCGGCGGCCGGATCCATCCGCTGCCGGGACTGCTCACGATCGCGATCGCGGCGGTGGTTTCGAGATCGAGCCGCGTCGCGGAGATCGTCGAATGGGCCGCCGACCTGCCGGACGCGGCGTGGGATCGTCTCGGTGCAACCCGCGACGCGTTCACCGTTGCCCGGCGGGTGCCTGACGACAGCACCCTGTCCCGGGTACTGACCGGTATCGACGCCGGCGCCCTCGATACTGCGGTGTGCCGCTGGCTGCTCAGCCGGGCGGTTCTGACCGGGGCCGGCAGGCGAGTGATCGCGGTCGACGGCAAGTCACTGCGCGGCAGTGGGCCGACCGGGACCCAGGTGCACCTGCTGACCGCACTAAACCAGGCAGGCGGTGGTCGGGTCGGTGAAGTCGGCTGACGGTTGCGCTGACCGAGGAAGGGCTGCCACAGACTCGGTCAGCACCCATGCCGTGAGGCAGGCGCCACACGGCGGCAGGGCCAGCGGGGGCGAACAGACCTGGCGGGATTCTGTGTGGCACCCCCGTTTACACCGAAAACCCCGCCCAATCCTTGACGAAGGGTGACAGGGAGTGATGAGCGCCAAATCGGGTCGACCCTTTCGCCGTTCTGGGAACCAAGATCAGCCGTACATCAGGCGATGATCGGCCGGCGCTGTCCACGGGGGACGCCGGCCGAGCCGCATAGCTCCGCCAGGAGGGCGTCCACCGCGGGCCGTTGCGGCGTGCCGCCGAGGGCGCGAGTGACTGCGAAGATCCGTCGCTCGGTGACCGGCTCGACCAGTGGCTCCACGTGCACCCCGAGTGGCACGTGGCGCAGCGCCAGCTCCGGCACCAGCGCGGCGCCCAGCCCGGCCGCGACGAGGTCCAGCGTGAGCGCGAAGTCGACGGCACGGTGCCGGATGTCCGGCTCGAAGCCGGCGAGCCGGCAAGCGTGCAATGTGGACCGCAGGCACGGCGTGTGCTCGGCGCTGGCGATCCATGGCACGTCGCTCAGCTCGGTCAGCCGGCCGGTGTGACGACGCCACCGGACCGGGGTGATCAGGTGCATCGGGTCTGTGGTGACCGGATGCCGGTCCAGGTCGTCGACCAGCGGCGCGGGCACGTGGTCGTATTCCTGCAGCACCGCCACATCGAGGGTGCCGGAGCGCAGGTCGAGGCGGCTCTGTTGGTCTTCGGCCTCGATCACCCGCACATCCAGCTCCGGGTGCTTCGCCCGTAGGCGGGCGGCGGAGGGAGCCACCAGCGCGCCGGCTGCGGACGCGAACGCGCCGACCCGCACCGTACCGTTGACGCCGTGGCGGAGCGCGGCGAGTCCGGCCACCGCCTGCTCCACCGCGCCCAGCACGTCCTTCGCGTGGCTGGCCAGAACCTGGCCGGCCGGGGTGAGGACGATCCCGCGCCCGGCCCGCTCGACAAGCTCGTGCCCGGCCTCTCGGGAAAGCTGGACGAGCTGCTGAGAGACCGCCGACGGAGTGACGTGCAGCGCCGCGGCGGCGGCGGTGACGCTGCCGCGCAGCGCGACTTCGTGCAGCACGCGGAGCCGGCGTACATCAAGATCCATGTAGCCACGCTACAGCAGCAATGAAGAACGTTGAACTGGTCCTTAAGCGTTGCCTCGGGCAGCGTAGCCGGCATGAAAGCATCACACCGACTTCTCGCCCTGCTCGTCGCCGCGATCTGGGGCGTCAACTTCGTCGCCATCGAGCTGGGCCTGCGCGACCTGCCGCCGCTCGTGCTGACCGCGCTGCGCTTCGTCGCGGCGGCGGTGCCGCTGGTGTTCCTGGTGCCGCGCCCCAGCGCCCGGCTCCGCTACGTGGTCGCCTACGGGCTGGTGCTCGGCGTCCTGAAGTTCGGCGCGCTGTTCACGGCGCTCGCGGCTGGCATGTCGGCCGGTCTGGCCTCGCTGGTGCTGCAGGCGCAGGCCCTGATGTCGGTGCTGCTGGCGGCGGCGGTGCTGGGCGAGCGGCCGGCGCGGGCGCAGGTGGCCGGCGTGCTGGTCGGATCGGTCGGGATCGGCTTGCTGGCGATTTACAGCGGCGGCCACGCTTCCGTGATCGGCTTCGTGCTGACGCTGTTCGCGGCGGCCAGTTGGGCCCTGGCAAACCTGGTCATGCGGGCCAGCGACGAGACGCGACCGCTCTCGCTGCTGGTCTGGTCGAGCCTGGTGCCGCCGTTGCCGCTGCTCGGCCTGGCCGGCGTTGTCGACGGCGGACAGGCGGTGCTGGGTGCGATCACCGGTCTGTCGTGGCGCGGCTTGCTAGCCGTGGCGTACGTCGCGTACGTGTCGACCCTCGTCGGCTTCGGTATCTGGAACCGGCTGATCGCCCAGTACTCGATCGCGAGAGTGGCGCCGTTCAGCCTCCTGGTGCCGGTCTTCGGGCTCAGCGCGGCGTGGCTGCTGCTCGACGAGCCCGTCGGACCGACGGAGCTGGTCGCAGCCGCGACCGTCCTCGCCGGGCTGGCGCTGGTGGTACGGCGTTCCACAGCGGACCGCAACAACGCCACGAATGCGAGCGACGGTCGCGAGCCCGAGTATGCCCCGGCCGCGACTGCCTAGTCCGCGGCCACGACACCTCAGCGCGCTGGGCGCAATCAAGACGGATGACGGTACGGCTCGACCGCAGCGAGCATTCTTGCCACCCAGAAACTGGGAGTACGCGTGGCGCCGTAGCGATCAGCAAGCTCGGCGTCGAGCGCGTCGCGTCTGACTCCTCCGCGTGGCCAGCCAGCTTCCATCGCGGTGATGAGCTCGCACTGTGTGGGAAAGCTGAACCGTGTCACCGCGTTGACGTTCCGCCAGGCACTGTCCGCAACACGGGGATCCGGATCAACCTTTCCACCGACGTCCAGCCCTGGACGTTCGGCAGCTCACGACCCTTCGGCGGTCGGTGGTCCCCGCGATTCGGGGGAGCAGGTTGGGAGCAGCCGGGTGCCCTGAACGGCCTTGAGAATCGGCCAACGGCATCGGGCTGCACTCAACCGCACCCACCCTTGCCGCAGATCCAGGTTTCCACAGGTCAGAGTGTGTGCAGCGTCCTGCGCGCGAAGGCGTCGGCCTCGGCGCCCCGGTCTCAGGAACGACCCATGACCCGTGCACGGCTTTGCCCGCCCGGGTTGCCGCATTTCGCGGCAGCGTGTCCTCCATTGTCGGCAGTGCGGTCCTCAGGTCGGTGCGGCGAAACGGATTTCGTGTGACGCTTTGGGGGCGAGTAGGTCCAGCAGCTCGCTGCCCTCGGTGGTCAATGCCTCGCGGTCGGCTGCGGACAGTGGTTCGAATGGGTGCACGGTCAGGGACGCCGCGCCTCGTGCCGTGGTGAACGTCCAGGTTGCTGCGGTGAAGCCGTCGAGGAGTACCAGGCGGGGGACGGGACCGTGCGGGACGAAGTTCTGCTGGCGGAGGCCGTCGGTGACCACCCTGGACCGGTCGTGGTGAGACAGCAGCAGGTTGTCGAAGTCGTACAGGTACCGGGCAGGCGCGCTGACCTGGGGGTCGGGTCGGGGTGCGTCGGGTAGGTCGAACAGTTCGACGCCGTTCTCGTCGCGGAACGTGGCCAGGCGGGGCCGGAGCCGGTCGAGCACCTCCGCCAGCCGGGTGAGACCGCACCAGGTCTGCGCGTCGCGTACGGTCGCCGGGCCGAACGCGGCCAGGTATCGCAGGAGCATCTGGTCGATCGGCTGGTCGGTGCGCAGCGGCGCGCCGACCCACGATTCG
>NZ_JAGPXZ010000480.1:0-4837 GCF_018070305.1 Micromonospora sp. M51
TCGGTGAACGATCCGCGACCATCGTCGGCAGCGGACTCGGCGGCATGGTGGCCTGGACGGTGGCCTCGTTCCACCCGTCCCTGGTCCGCCGGCTCGTGGTGCTGGCGGCACCGCACCCGTTGCGGCTGCGCGCCGCCATCTTCGCCGACCCACGCGGGCAGTTCACCGCCTCCACGCCGGCGTTGAAGTTCCAGCTACCCCGTTACGAGCACGTGCTGACCCGCGACGGCGCCGCGGCGGTCGGCGAGATCATGCGCCGCTGGGGCGGCCCACAGTGGGTGGCCGGGCCGGACTTCGAGGCGTACGCCGAGCGGTGCCGGGAGGCGATGTGCATCCCGCAGGCCGCGTTCTGCGCGCTGGAGGGTTACCGCTGGGCGTTCCGCTCCCTGCTGCGGCTGCACGGCTACCGGTTCGTCCGCCTGATGCAGAAGCCGCTGTCCACCCCGACCCTGCAACTGCACGGCGCCCTGGACGCCGCCTCCCTGCCCCGGACCGCACTGGGCTCCGGCCGGTACGTCGTCGCCCCGTACGAGTGGCGACTGCTCGACGGGGTGGGGCACTTCCCGCACCTGGAGGCACCGGAGCTGGTGCTCGGTGAGATCCTGCGGTGGGCGAAGACCTGACGCGTCAGACCCGCTGTTCGCGCAGGTCGGTGACCTCGGCGGCCGGTGCCCAACCCTGGTAGACGCCGAAGTCGAAGACCTCCAGCCGCATCGCCTCGGCCACCGGCCAGCGACCACCGGTGTACTCCACCCGCAGCCACGCGTCGTGCTCACCGAGCACGATGAACGGCTGCCCCTTCCAGGTGCAGGTGGTCCGCACGTACGCCAGATCCTCGATCTCGCTCGCCGGCAGCACCCGGACGTAACGGCCCGCCCGGACCTCCTCGAAGCCCTCACCGGGCTCGGGCTGGTAGAGGCGGATGTCGTCGCCGTCCGGGCTGGCCTGGTATTCCCGGCCCTGCCACCGGGCCACGTAACCGTCGCGCATCACGCCTCACCGACCCGTCGCCAGGTGACCGAGTCGGTGTCCAACTCCGCGACCACCCGCTCGGTGCCGTCCGCGCCGATCCGCCAGAGTTGGGCACCGTGCGGCAGGCGCGCGCTGTCCACTTTGAACTCGGCCACCACGTCGCTGCTCTCACCCGGAGCGAAGCCGTTGCCCCGGAAAGGCGGGCGTTCGATGACCCAGCCCTCCATGGCCCGCATCGCCGACTCGTTCTGACCGCCGTAGGGGATGCGGTAGAGGCTCGGCCGGTGCGCCGGCCAGCGCAGCACGTAGATCTCGTCGGCGTCCGGGGCGAACGGCGAGCCGGGGTAGCTGAGGCCGAGCGCCTCGTGCAGCTGAGCCGGTGTGGTCAGGTGGGACAGTTCGCCGGCCCGGTGCACGAACCCGGACACCCGGTCGTACCCACGGTCCAGGTAGTACGCGAGCTGGCTCGGTGCGATCGCCTTCTGCATGACCGTCGGGCGGGTCGGGTCGACAGCCGTCGGGGCGTACCGGGGGCGGGCGGCCGGTTCGGCCGCGGCTGGTGCCTCCACCTGGTCGACTTCCAGGTCGTCGCCGAGCCCCACCTCGGCGGCCCAGTTGGCCAACGCGACGATCTGCTCGCCGGGCAACTTGGCACCGACCGGCGTGCCCGGGTTGACGGCGAACGACCAGTCCTCGTCGGGCCAGCGCCGGATCAGTTGGGCGAACTTCACCCGCACCGTGTCGACGTCCCCGTCGACGTGGTCGGCGAGGCGCTCCGGTGACGTGTAGACCACCACGTACGTCTCGCCGTCGAGTTGCCCGGTACGCCAGACGAAGCCGGGGTCTCCCGGGCGGCTTCCCGCCGCCGAGTCCGGTGCCGCCGGAAGCAGCACCCGGGCCAGCAGCAGGGTGGACAGGAAGGTGTCGGTGCTGCCGGAGCTGGCGGCGCTGAGCAGGTCCTCCTCGACCGTGTTGGCCGGCTCGAACTCGACCGGCGCCGGCTCGTCGGCCGGCGGGTGCGGACCGTCGCCGCCGAACACGCTCTCGCCGCCGAACATGCTTTCAGCGCCGGTCTGCTCCGAACCGGTCAGGCCGGCCGACGGGGCACCGCTGTCGGCGCGGTCGGCACCGAGCGGGGTGTCGACACGGCCGCCAAAACCCGGATCATCGAGACCACCGCCGGCCTCCGTCGGAATCGAGGGGTGCGGGACGGGCGGGCTCGCAACCGGTTGACCGAGGTTGAACGACGCGGGAGCGGAGGGGCCGGGGGGCGACGGATCGAACAGGCCGGGGCCGGGGGGCGACGAGCCGAACGGCGGCGGGGTGGCCTCGGCGGGGCTGGGGCCGGGAGGCGAGGGAACGAACAGGCCCGGACCGGGGGACGGCGAGCCGAACGGTGGCGGGGCGGCCTCGGCGGGGCCGGGCCGGTGGGCCGTCTCGGCCGGCGCGCCGCTCTCGACCGGGTCGGTGAGGTCGCGGGACTCGATGATGGTGCCCTCGATGACGATGGGCGTGAAGCCGCGGCGCGGCGCGGGTGGCCCGGAGACCGGTTCCGCGACGGACTCCGGCAGGTCCTCCGCCGGCCCGAACCGGCCCGGCCGGTCCTGCGGGATCGCCTGCGTCGCCTCCGCCGAAGGGTCGGGCCGCCCAGGCGCACCGGTCAGGGGAGGCTCAGCGGTCACCCGGAACGCGCGGGTGGGCTCCTCGGCGAGCGGGTTGTGCCGACGCGGCGGCAGCGGCTGGGTGATCTCCTCGCCGGATGCCGGTGCGTCCACGCCCCGGGACGTGCCGAGGCCGCCCTCCGGCCGACGGATCGGCTGGGTGGCTGCCGGGTCCGCTGCCACCTGGAAGGCCCTCGTCGCCGGCTCGTCGGCTGGCGCATCGGCTGGGCGACGGCGCGGAAAGGGCTGACTGCCTCGCCCGAACCGGGTCGGCGGGGCCGCCCGGTCACCCTGACGACCCCCGCTCGGGGCAGGATCACGGGCGGGGCTCGGGTCGAAGAAGGAGCGCCGGGGTGCCGCTTGGGGACCGCTGTTGCCGTTGCCCACGGCGGGGCCGTCGTCGACCGGCCGGGTCGGCGCCGGCCAGCCCCCGCTCGGCCCCTGCTGCTCGGTGGTGGGGGCGGCGGACGCCAACGGGGTGAACCGGGACGGCCGGCCGGTGCGGGGCAGGGCTCCGGCGCCGGGTGCGGGCCGGGGCGGCTCGCTCGGGTGCCGCTGGCCGGCGGCGGGCAGGTCCTCCTGGCCGGCGCGGCGCGGCGGCTCGGCGGGAACCGGTGGCCGGGGTGCCGGGCCCGGCACCGACGGCGTACCGACCCGGGGCAGTCCGCCCCGGCTGGGCCTTCGGGGCGCGATCGGAACACTCTCGGGCGCGGGCGAGGCAGCCCCGGTCGCCGGGGCCGATCCGGCGGCTGACGCGGCGTCGCGAGGTGGCATGCCGGGCCGGGTGCGGGCCAACGTCTCGGCTCGCTCCAGCCGAGCGCGGGCACCCATGGCCCGGCCGGGCAGTCGCACGTCGCCCCGGGACAGCTGCGACACGAACCAGGCCGGCAGGTAACCCTCGACCGGCAGCCCTGGATTGACGGCGAGCCACCACTCATGGTTGGGCCAACCGGCCGCGAGATCGGCGAAGGGGATGCGGCGGTTGCTGCCGGCGTTGTCGCCCAGGCAGGCCCGCAGTGCGGCGGCGGAGGTGAAGGCCAGGACGTGGGTCCGGCCGCCGGTGGTCCAGGTGCCCCATCCGGCGGGTGGCTGGCCGGGCCGCGTCGGCGCGGAGATCGGCAGCAGCACATCGGTGCGGGACAGGAGCCGGAAGTAGAGCTCCTGGTCGTTGGCGCGCAGCGCGTCGCGCATCGCCACCTCGGCCTCCGTGGCCGGCTCCCATGCGGTCACGGCCACCTCCCCTTCCGAGAACAGGCCACAGGTATCGCGTACAACCTACAAGGTGGCACCAAGATCACAATGGCAGGCCGGCGGCGGTCGGTCAGGGTGTCGAGGAGGCGATAACATCCCGTTCCGGAGCCGACACGATACGGAGGGCGTCGATGTCCCGGTCGATCACGCGCCCGGTCCTCGCAGGTCTGGCCGCCAGCCTGTTGACCGTACCGGCCCTTCCGACCGTCGCCGTCGCCGCCGGGTTCCGGGCGGCGCCGGCCTGCGCGACAGCACTCGCCCCCGTCCGGCCGGTCACCGCCACGCCCTGGCCGCAGCAACGGTACGACCCCGCGCGGCTCGCGCCGCTGGCCACCGGCGTCGGGGTGACCGTCGCGGTGGTCGACTCCGGGGTGGACCGGGCGCACCCGCAACTGGCCGGGCGGGTGCTGGCCGGCGCCGACCTGCTCGACCCCGGCGGGGACGGCCGTCGGGACTGCGCCGGGCACGGTACCGGTGTGGCGAGCATCATCGCGGCGGCGCCCCGCCCCGGCGTCGCCTTCCGTGGGCTGGCGCCGGGCGCCCGGATCCTGCCGGTGCGGGTGAGTGAGCAACAGGTGGTGCAGGGGCGGGAGTCGGGGCGTACGGTCAGCGCCGACGAGTTCGCCCGGGCCATCCGGTGGGCCGTCGACCATGACGCCGACGTGGTGAACCTGTCTGTGGTGCTGTACGCGGACGACCCGGAGGTCCGTGCGGCCGTCCGGTACGCGGTCGACCGGAACGTGGTGCTGGTGGCCGCCGCCGGGAACCTGCACGACAGCGGGGACCCCCGACCGTTCCCCGCCGGCTACGACGGGGTGCTCGGCGTGGGTGCGATCGGGGCGGACGGTGGGCGGGCGACCTTCTCGCAGACCGGCCCGTACGTCGACCTGGTGGCACCCGGCAGCGAGGTGCTGACCGCCGCCCCCGGCGCGGGCCACCACCGGGTCGAGGGC
>NZ_JAGPXZ010000481.1:0-4834 GCF_018070305.1 Micromonospora sp. M51
TACGCCTGGTGGGTGTCGGGGGCGATGTGGGCGATCTCGGCGATGGCGTGCGAGACCCGCACCATCAGTGCCAGGCAGCACTCCGGTAGGACGGGCATGCCCAGCTTGAGTTCAAGGTTCGCGACGACCGCGAAGATGTCGGCGTTGCCCGGGCGTTCGCCGTACCCGTTGGCGGTGCCCTGCACGTGGCGGACGCCCGCCTCCACGGCGGCGATCGTGTTGGCCACGGCGCAGGCGGTGTCGTTCTGGGCGTGTATGCCGAACAGCGCGGGGTCGATTCCCAGCCGGTCGGTCAGGTCGCGGATCACGGCGGTCACCTGGGACGGCAGCATGCCGCCGTTGGTGTCGCAGAGCACCATCCGCTCGGCGCCGGCGGCGAGCGCGGTCTGCACCACCGCCGCACCGTACGCGGGGTCGTGCCGGTAGCCGTCGAAGAAGTGTTCGCCGTCGACGAAGACCCGGCGGCCCTCGCGGACGAGGTGGTCGACGGTGTCGTGGATCATCGCCAGGTTCTCCGCGCCGGTGGTCCGCAGCGCGCGCTCGACGTGCCGGGTGTCGGCCTTGGCGACCAGGGCCACCGCCGTCGTCTGCGCGTCCAGCAGGGCGCGCACCTGGGGGTCGTCGGCGACGGAGACGCCGGCCTTGCGGGTGGCGCCGAACGCGACGAGCACGGCGTGCCGCAGATCCAGTTCGGTGCGGGCGCGCCGGAAGAACTCGGTGTCCTTGGGTACCGCGCCCGGCCAGCCGCCCTCGATGAAGCCGACGCCGAACTCGTCGAGCAGCCGGGCCACGGCCAGCTTGTCGACCACCGAGTAGGTGAGCCCCTCGCGCTGGGCGCCGTCGCGCAACGTGGTGTCGAAGACCTGGAACGTCATCAGGATCCTTTCTCGGAGCAACAAAAAGACCTCCCGCGGATGCGGGAGGTCTGCGCGCTCGGCAGAGGGGAGAGCCGGCGCGCTAGGTCGCAATAATCAGGACGGTGCGTGTCACGATGGCTACTCTGCCACCCCGCCCATGGTTTTGGGAGGAACAATCCACATGGCGAGACGATTACTGAGCGTTCGTTCAGCTCGAGCCATCGCCCGTGATCGGCTTCACACGGCACCAGGGCGCCCACCGGCAGGAACAGCGGTGCGGAAGCATCTGGAACTGGCCACGTGCCAGTTGCAAGGAGGACCCGTGCTCACCGTCAGTGACCGCTTACCTGAGCACGGACTCACCGCCTGCGTATCGCTGGGCGCCACCAACGCGTCCAAGACGATCAACCACGCGTCCCACGAGGGCAAGTGGCGTCTGGTCTTCGTCGGGCCGATGGACGAGACCTCCATCAGCCCGACGGAGATCGCCGGGGTGTGACCATGGGCCTGGACGCGCTCACCGCGGCCCTGCCGGCGTACGCCACGGACATCAGGCTCAACCTGGGCTCCACCCTCGGCGCGTCGACGTTGACCCCGACGCAGACCTGGGGCACCGCGCTGGCCTCTGCGGTGGCCGCCCGCAACCCGGTGGTGCTGCGGGAGATCGCGGCCGAGGCGCTCGGACACCTCGGGCCGGAGGGGGTCGAGGCCGCCAAGGGCGCCGCGGCGATCATGGCGATGACCAACATCTACTACCGGGCCAAGCACCTCCTCGACGACGAGCGGTACACCTCGATGCCGGCCCGACTGCGGATGCAGATCGTCGCGCGGCCGGGGGTGGACAAGGGCGACTTCAAGCTCTGGTGCCTCGCAGTGTCGACCATCAACGACTGCGACGTGTGCGTGCGCTCGCACGAGAAGACGCTGCGCGACAAGGGCTTCACCCCGGAACAGGTGCACGAGGCCCTGCGGATCGCCGCCGTGGTGCACGCCACTGCGGTCACCCTGGACGCCGAGGCCGCGCTGACCTGAGCTGGTACGCCGTTTCCGGCCCCCGACGGCCGGGTAGCTCCGACGGAGACATGAGTTGCTCGGTGACAGTCAGGAGTGAACGGCATGGACAGGATCGATCCGCACGCCACCCACGCCGGGCCGGACCCGCTACGCGGGGGTGACCAGGGCACGGTGCCCGGCGGCGCGCCGGCCGGCACGTTCGACCCCTGGCGCTACCGCGACCAGGCCGGCGTGGCCGACGTCGACCTGGTCGGCTACAAGGTCGAGGCCACCGACGGTGGAATCGGCAAAATCGACAGCGCCAGTCACGAGGTGGGCGGCAGCTACCTGGTAGTGGACACCGGGCCGTGGATCTTCGGCAAGAAGGTGATGCTTCCGGCCGGCACCGTCAACCAGGTCGACCACGACCAGCGCACCGTCTCCGTCGACCGGACCCGGGACCAGATCAAGGCCGCCCCGGAGTACGACGAGAGCAGCCACAGCGACCCGAGCTACCGGGACCAGCTGGGTGGCTACTACGACGAGACGTACGGCGCGCTGCCGCCCGGCACGGCCCGGTGACGGTCCGACCCGACGGCCGGTGGGGCGATGTCCCACCGGCCGTTACCGTGTGACAGTGGACACCACCGAGGACGACCCCCAGCTCTCGCTCCCCGCCACCTTCAACTTCCGCGACGTCGGTGGCTACGTCGGCCACGACGACCGGACCGTGCGCCGGGGCCGGCTCTACCGCTCCGACTCGCTGCACCGCCTCACCGAGCAGGACCAGGACGCGTTCGCCGCGATCGGGATCCGCACCGTCATCGATCTGCGCCGCCCCACCGAGGTGGAGCGGGACGGTCGGGTGCCGGCGTACCAGGGTCTGACCTACCGGCACATCCACCCGGAGCACGCCGACTGGGCGGGTACGCCGCACGAGGAGGGCGCGAGCCTGGCGCGCTACCTCGCGGACCGGTACGCCGACCTGGCCCAGACCGGCACCGCCGGGCTGGCCGAGGCGGTCGGGTTGATCGCCGACTCCGCCAACGCCCCGGTGGTGGTGCACTGCGTCGCCGGCAAGGACCGCACCGGGATCGTCTGCGCGTTGACCCTGGCCGTGCTCGGCGTCGACGACGCGGACATCAGCGCGGACTACGCGTTGAGCAGCGCGGCGTCGGCCCGCTACAGCGCCTGGCTGGCCTCCGTCACCCCGGACGGTGTTGACGTGCCGGCACCGTTCCTGAGCTCACCCGCCGAGGCCATGCAGATCTTCCTCAACGAGCTGCGCGAGGGGCACGGCTCGGTCGAGGCGTACCTGCGCCACGCCGGGGTGACCGACGAGCAGCTCGCCGCGCTGCGCGAC
Organism: Micromonospora sp. M51; assembly: GCF_018070305.1. NCBI lineage: Bacteria > Bacillati > Actinomycetota > Actinomycetes > Micromonosporales > Micromonosporaceae > Micromonospora > Micromonospora sp. M51. Next base: position 3,214 of record NZ_JAGPXZ010000481.1, read on the forward strand.
CACCTGCTCGACGAACCCGCCCAGGCCTGGGCCGACGACGACGCGCCGGGCGGCGTCGGGCACGGCTGACTGCGCCGGCCCGTCCGGGTGGGCGGGCCGGCCACAGCGACGGAGGTCAGAAGACCCGCTGCACCCAGCCGTACGGGTCGGCCGCCGTGCCCCGCTGGATGGCGACCAGCTGCTGGCGCAGGGCCATGGTGACCTGGCCGGGCTCGCCACCACCGAGCAGGACCTCACCGTCCGGGAAGCGGACCCCACCGATCGGGGTGATGTCCGCGGCGGTGCCGCCGGCGAACTCCTCCCGCAGGCGACCGCTGGCGGCGTCGGCCTGCCAGTCGGCGAAGCTGACCGGCCGCTCCTCGACCCGGTGCCCGGCCGCGCCGGCCAGCGCGAGGACGGCGTCGCGGGTGATGCCCGGCAGGATCGTGCCGGTCAACGGTGGGGTGACCACAGTGCCGTCGTCGTAGACGAAGAAGACGTTCATGCCGCCCAGTTCGTCGACGAACCGGCGCTCCACCGCGTCCAGGAAGACGACCTGGTCGCAGCCGGCCTCGATGGCCTCCGCCTGCGCCGCCAACGACGCGGCATAGTTGCCGCCGCACTTGGCCGCGCCGGTGCCACCGGGCGCGGCCCGGGTGTAGTCCGGAGAGACCCAGACGGTGACCGGCTTCACGCCACCGCTGAAGTACGCCCCGACCGGTGAGGCGATCACCATGTAGAGGTACTCGTTGGCCGGGCGGACGCCGAGGAAGACCTCGCTGGCGAACATGAACGGCCGCAGGTAGAGGCTGCCGTCCTCGCCGGTGGGGATCCACTCACGGTCGATCTCGATCAGCTTGTGCAACGAGTCGACGAACACCTCCGGCGGCAGCACCGGCATCGCCATCCGCTGCGCGGAGGTGGCGAAACGGGCAGCGTTGGCGTCCGGCCGGAACATCGTCACGCCACCGTCGGCCGTGCGGTACGCCTTGAGCCCTTCGAAGATCTCCTGCGCGTAGTGCAGCACCGCGCTGGCCGGGTCCATCGGGATCGGGCCCCGCGCCTCCACCCGGGCGTCGTACCAGCCCTTGCCGTCGGCGTAGCGGACGGTGACCATGTGGTCGGTGAAGACCCGGCCGAACCCGGGGTTGACCAGGAGGGCGGCCCGATCGGCGGCGGATACCGGCGCGGCATTCGGACGGATCTCGAAGTCGAGCTTGTCACCACCGCTCATCGCGCTGACCTCCCTGCGGAACAACGGCATGCGGGACCGCACACCGAGATGGTTGTGCCAGAAACCTACCCCGAACGGTCGTTCAGCGGGTAGCGCCGGTCGGGCCGGACGGACGGCACCGGGCGGACCGGCGCCGGGCCGGTCGCCGGGCGGGCCGGGACGGTCAGGCTACGGCGTGGGCCGCGAGCCGGTCGCCGACCTCTTCGGTACGCAGCGGTACGCCCGGAACCCGGTTGGCCAGCTCGGCGGCGACCGCCGCGTTGACCCGGGCGGCGGACTCGGCGTGCCCGAGCTGATCCAGCAGCAACGCGGCGGAGAGCACGGCGGCGACCGGGTCGGCGATGCCCTGACCGGCGATGTCCGGCGCCGAGCCGTGCACCGGCTCGAACATCGAGGGGTACGCCCCCT
>NZ_JAGPXZ010000482.1:0-4829 GCF_018070305.1 Micromonospora sp. M51
GCGTCGCACCGACCGACCGGCGGCCCGGCGGCCGTCCCGCAAGCCGCGACGCCCACCGAAGCTCGCCGACTCGCGGCTGCGGCTGCGGCTGGGCACCGTGCTCGCGCTGACCCGGTTCGCCGTCTGCGGGCTCCGGTGGAGCTTCCTCCCGGCGGTCGACGCCCCGGCCGGCGAGTTCGCCTTCCGGATCGCCGGCCCGGACGGCCGACCGGTCACCCGGTACGAGGTGGCGCACGACAAGCAGATGCACCTGATCGTCGCCCGACGGGACCTCTCCGGCTTCCGCCACGTCCACCCCGAGCTGGCCCCGGACGGCACCTGGCGGGTCGACACCCCGGTGGCCGGCCCCGGGCAGTGGCGGGCGTTCGCCGACTTCACCCCGACCGGGGGTGAGCCGCTGACCCTCGGCGTCGACGTGACAGTCCCCGGCGAGCTGACCGAACGGCCGTTGCCCGCCCCGGCGACCAGCACCACCGTCGACGGCTACACGGTCACCCTGACCGGTGCGCCGCAGCCGGGCCGCACGTCGTCGCTGACCCTGAGCATCAGCCGGGACGGGCAGCCGGTCACCGACCTGGAGCCCTACCTGGGCGCGTACGGGCACCTGGTGGCGCTGCGCCGGGGTGACCTGGCGTACCTGCACGTGCACCCGGACGGGACGCCAGGCGACGGGCGTACCCAGCCCGGCCCGGCCGTCACCTTCCTCGCCGAGGTGCCCTCGGCCGGCAGCTACCGGCTCTACCTCGACTTCAAGCACGGCGGGCAGGTGCGCACCGCCGAGTTCACCGTCGTCGCCGGCGCTGCCCCGGCCGGAGACGTCAGCGGCCCGAGCGGGCCCGCGCCGACCGGCACGGCCGACCACGGCACCCCCGGGCACGGACACAACTGACGGGACCAGACGATGACCACCACCAGCAGACCGCTGCCCGAGGCGCCGAACCGGATCGAACTCGCGATCAGTGGGATGACCTGCGCCGCGTGCGCCGCCCGGATCGAGAAGAAGCTCAACCGGATGGACGGGGTGAGCGCCACCGTCAACTACGCCACCGAGAAGGCGACAGTCCGGTACGCCGACGACGTCACGCCGGACGACCTGATCGAGACCGTCCAGAAGACCGGTTACACGGCGGCGCTGCCGGCCCCGCCCAGCGCGGAGCCTCCGGTCGACCCGTTGCGGGGCCCGCGTACCCGGCTCTGGGTCTCGGTGGCCCTGAGCGTGCCGGTGGTCCTGCTGGCCATGGTCCCGGCCTGGCAGTTCGACTACTGGCAGTGGCTGTCGCTGACCCTGGCCGCCCCTGTGGGCGCTCTTCCTCGGTGACGCGGGGATGCCCGGGATGACGCACCCGTTCCGCTTCGACATCACCCGCACCGACGGCGCCGGCAACATCTACCTGGAGGCGGCCGCCGGGGTCACCGTGTTCATCCTGGCCGGCCGCTACTTCGAGGCCCGGTCCAAGCGCACCGCCGGTGCCGCCCTGCGGGCCCTGCTCGACCTCGGCGCCAAGGACGTGGCGGTGCTGCGCGACGGCGTGGAGACCCTGATCCCGGTGGACCGGCTCGTCGTCGGCGACCGGTTCGTGGTCCGCCCCGGCGAGAAGATCGCCACCGACGGGGTGGTCGACGAGGGCACCTCGGCTGTCGACGCCAGCATGCTCACCGGTGAGTCGGTGCCGGTCGAGGTGGCCCCGGGCGACGGCGTGGTGGGCGCGACGATCAACGCGGGCGGGCGGCTGATCGTCACTGCCACCCGGGTCGGCGCGGACACCCAGTTGGCCCGGATGGCTGACCTGGTGGAGCAGGCGCAGAGCGGCAAGGCGGCGGTGCAGCGGTTGGCGGACCGGATCTCCGGAGTGTTCGTGCCGATCGTCATCACCCTCGCCGTCGGCACGCTGGGCTGGTGGCTCGGCACCGGGGCGGGCCCGACCGCCGCGTTCACCGCCGCCGTGGCCGTGCTGATCATCGCCTGTCCGTGCGCGCTCGGCCTGGCCACACCGACCGCGTTGCTGGTCGGCACCGGTCGGGGCGCCCAGCTCGGCGTGCTGATCAAGGGCCCGGAGGTGCTGGAGTCGACCCGCCGGGTGGACACCGTGGTGCTCGACAAGACCGGCACCGTGACGACCGGCCGGATGACGCTGGTGGACGTGGTGCCGGCCAGCGGTGTGGACCGGGCCGAGCTGCTCCGGCTCGCCGGCGCGGTGGAGGCCGCCTCCGAGCACCCGATCGCCCGTGCGGTCGCCGTCGCGGCCACCGATGCGGGCGTGCTGCCCCCGGTGACCGGCTTCGGCAACCTCGAAGGGCTGGGGGTGACCGGCACTGTCGACGGCCGGGCCGTACTGGTCGGCCGGGTGCGGCTGCTGCGCGAGCGCGGGTTCGACGTACCACCGGAGGTCGAGTGGGCAGTGCGCGACGCGGAGGCCGCCGGCCGGACGGCGATCGTCGCCGGCTGGGACGGGCGGGCCCGCGGCGTGCTCGCGGTCGCCGACGTCGTCCGGCCGAGCAGCCGGGCGGCGGTGGCCCGACTGCGCGGGCTGGGGCTGACCCCGGTCCTGCTCACCGGGGACAACACCACAGTGGCTCGCGCTGTCGCCGCCGAGGTGGGTGTCGACGAGGTGATCGCCGAGGTGCTGCCGGCCGGGAAGGTCGACGTGGTCAAACGGCTCCAGGCCGAGGGACGGTCGGTGGCGATGGTGGGTGACGGGGTGAACGACGCCCCGGCACTGGCCCAGGCCGATCTGGGGCTGGCCATGGGCACCGGCACCGACGTGGCGATCGAGGCGGCTGACCTCACCCTGGTCCGGGGCGACCTGGACGCCGCGGTGGACGCCATCCGGTTGTCCCGACGCACGCTCGGCATCATCCGGGGCAACCTGTTCTGGGCGTTCGGATACAACGTGGCGGCCCTGCCGTTGGCCGCCGCCGGGCTGCTCAACCCGATGATCGCCGGTGCCACGATGGCGCTCTCGTCGGTCTTCGTGGTGGCCAACAGCCTGCGGCTGCGTCGCTTTCGTCCGGCCGCTGCCGATCTGTGACGACGGTGACGGTTGAGCCGGTGACAGTGGGGGTACCTCTGTGGGTGTAGCGACGCTGGCAATGGAGGTTGGCAATGGGATTCGACGACAAGATCAACAACGCCACCGAGGACGCGACCGGCAAGCTGAAGGAAGGCGCCGGTCGGGCCACCGACAACGAGCAGCTGGAGGCGGAGGGTCGCGCTGACCAGTCCACCGCCAAGCTCAAGCAGGCGGGCGAGAAGATCAAGGACGCCTTCAAGAGCTGACGTACGACGTAACCCGCACGCCGGGCCGGTGATCATCACCGGCCCGGCGTGCTGTGTGTCCGGGCCTTTCCGCGACCCTGAGATCCCCCTGATTCCGCTTTCGTCCCACCCTGCCGCGCGCCGGCACCTGCTAACTTTCCTTGGCATGTGCAAGGGCTGGTTATGAGCACCGCTCCACCGCCGACCGGCGACGACCTGGTCCGGGTGCTGGCCACCCTGGCCAACCCGCACCGGCTGCGGGTCGTCGCCGCGCTGGCCCGCGAGCGTGCGTACGTCAGCGGGCTGGCCCGGCAACTGGGCATCAGCCGGGCGCTGTTGCAGGTCCACCTACGGAAGCTGGCGGCGGCCGGGTTGGTCACCGCTCGCCTGGAGTTGTCGGAGGACGGGAAGGCCATGAACTACTACGAGGTGGAGCCGTTCGTGCTCACACTCACCCCCGCGGTCATCGCGGCGGCCGTCGAGACGCTGACCGTGCCCGACTCGGGCGAGCAGCCAGGAGCCCCGCGATGAGCGAGCACGACTGGACCGAGGTGGTCGGCGCGATCGGCATCTTCGGCTTCCTGATCAGCGTGGTCACCGTGACCGTCGTCCAGATCGCCAAGACCCGGCGGGCCCGGTACGAGGCGGCCCGCGCGGACGACTACCGCCGGCTCGCCGAGACGGCCGCGCAGGCCCAGGCGGAGAACACCCGACTGCTCGCGGCGATGGATGGCCGGCTCGGCGGGATGGAGACCCGGATGACCACGCTGGAACGCGTCCTGCGCGAGGTCGACTGACCCGGCGGGCGAGAGGCCCCGGGCCGTCGAGCGGCTACTCGACGGCCCGGGTGGAAGCAGCATCACCTCGCCCAGTGGGCGAGTTTCACCGGCAACGCTCCTTCGATGAGAGGACAGCACCTCATGCTGCGCGTACGCAAATCCGCAGTGGGCTGGGCGGTCGCCCTGGCCCTCACGGCCGCCGGCCTGACCCCGGCGAGCCCGGCCGCCGCCCGACCACAGCCCGCCCCGACGATCGACTGGCGGCCCTGCGCCGCGGACGCCAGCGCCGAGTGCGGCACTCTGTCGCTGCCGGTGGACTGGAACCGCCCCCGGGGTGAGCGCTTCGACCTGTCGTTGGCCCGCCGGGTCGCCAACCCGGCCACCCGGCAGGGCGCGCTGGTCTTCGGCCCCGGCGGGCCGGGCGACAGCGGGGTCGACCGGGTGGTGAACGGCAGCTCCCGCTTCAGCGACGACCTGCGTGCCCGGTTCGACATCGTCAGCTTCGACCCACGCGGCACCGGCGGCAGTCACCCGGTGATCTGTGCCCGGGACCTGCTCGCCCGGCAACCGCAGCTGATCGCCGACCAGGCCCAGTTCGATGCCGTCCTGGCCGACAACGCGCTGCTGCGCGCCGACTGCCGGGCCCGCACCGGGGCGCTCTACGACCACGTCGACACCACCAGCGCCGCCCGCGACCTGGACGCGGTCCGCGCCGCGCTCGGTGAGCGGCAGCTGACCTTCCACGGCAGCTCGTACGGCACCCTGCTCGGGCAGCGGTACGCCGAGCTGTACCC
>NZ_JAGPXZ010000483.1:0-4824 GCF_018070305.1 Micromonospora sp. M51
GTGCGCAGTGCTGAGCACCTCACCCGTGCGGTGCGCCCGAGCCACCAGGTCACCCCGGTCGTACGGCAGCACGGCCCGGACCTCCACGGCCGGGCTCGGCAGCCGCTCCTCGATCGCCGCGCGCAGCTCGTCCATGCCCCGACCGGAGTACGCGGACACGAAGATCGCGTCCGGCCACAGCCGCTTGAGCCGCAGCAGCGTGTCCTCGTCGGCGGCGTCGGTCTTGTTGACCACCAACAGCTCGGGCAGCCGGTCCGCGCCCACCTCGGCGAGCACCTCGTGCACCGCCCGGACCTGCTCCTCCGGATCCGGGTGGGTGCCGTCGACGACGTGCACCACCAGATCCGCCTCGGCGACCTCCTCCAGCGTCGAGCGGAACGCCTCGACGATCTGGTGCGGCAGGTGCCGGACGAAGCCGACAGTGTCGGAGAGCGTGTAGAGCCGACCGTCCGAGGCGGTGGCCTTTCGGGTCGTCGGGTCCAGCGTGGCGAACAGCGCGTTCTCCACCAGGACGCCCGCGCCGGTCAGGCGGTTGAGCAGGCTGGACTTGCCGGCGTTGGTGTAGCCGGCGATGGCGACCGCGGGAACGGCGTTGCGGGAACGCCGGGCGCGCTTGGTCACGCGTACCGTCTTCATGCTCTTGATCTCGCGACGCAGCCGGGAGATGCGGTGACGGATGCGCCGCCGGTCGGTCTCCAGCTTGGTCTCACCGGGACCACGAACACCCACACCGCCGCCGGCGCCGCCGCCCCGGCCGGAACCACCGGTCTGGCGGGAGAGCGTCTCACCCCAACCGCGAAGTCGGGGCAGCAGGTATTCGAGCTGGGCCAGCTCGACCTGCGCCTTACCTTCCTTGCTCTTGGCGTGCTGGGCGAAGATGTCCAGAATCAGCGCCGTCCGGTCGACAACCTTGACCTTGGTGCGCTGCTCCAGGTTGCGCAGCTGCGACGGGGACAACTCACCGTCACAGATGACGGTGTCGGCGCCGGTGGAGAGCACCACAGCGCCCAGGTCGTCGACCTTGCCGCGGCCGATGTACGTGGCCGGGTCGGGTCGGGTCCGCCGCTGGATGAGCCCTTCGAGCACCTGCGAACCGGCGGTCTCGGCCAGCGCGGCCAGCTCGGTCAGGGAATTCTCCGCGTCGGTGACTGTGCCTTCGGTCCAGACGCCCACCAGGACGACCCGCTCCAACCGCAGCTGGCGGTATTCCACCTCGGTGACGTCGGTGAGCTCGGTTGACAGGCCCGGGACGCGTCGGAGGGACTGCCGCTCCGACAGCTCCATCTCGCCGGTGGTGACGTCGTCGAGCTCGTCCTCGACGGGGACAAAGCTCTCCTGGTCTCGCAAGCGGTTCTCCTGTCCGTTTTGATAAGTAGAACGTAATCCTGACATGACACAACGCCGAACGCACCTGCTATATGCCCATGGTGAAGGTCGCCAAAAGTGGGGGCGAATGCTGGTCGGCACCGACAACCCGGTAGAAATGCGGGCGGCGGCCGATCGGCCGCACAGCCGTTACGGAGGGATCCCGTGGCCATCACCCGACTGCCCAGCGCCGGATTTTCGATCACCATCCGGATCGCCGTGACTGCGGACGCGTCCTCGATCGGCCGGCTCACCACCTCCGTCGGCGAGGCCGGGGCGATCGTCACGGCGCTGGACGTGGTGGACTCGGACCCGACCAACGTGATCGTCGACCTGACCTGCGACACCGCCGACGCCGGTCACGCCGACCAGGTGGTCGACGCGCTGACCGCGCTGGACGGCGTGGACGTGCGCAAGGTGTCGGACCGGACGTTCCTGCTGCACCTGGGCGGCAAGATCGAGGTGACCTCGAAGGTCGCGCTGCGCAACCGCGACGAGCTGTCCCGCGCGTACACGCCGGGGGTGGCCCGGGTCTGCATGGCGATCGCCGAGAACCCGGCCGACGCCCGGCGACTGACCATCAAGCGCAACACCGTCGCGGTGGTCAGCGACGGCTCGGCGGTGCTCGGCCTGGGCAACCTCGGCCCGGCCGCGTCGCTGCCGGTGATGGAGGGCAAGGCGGCGCTGTTCAAGCGCTTCGGCGGGGTGGACGCCTGGCCGGTGGTGCTGGACACCCAGGACACCGACGAGATCGTGCAGATCGTCAAGGCGATCGCGCCGGCGTACGGCGGTATCAACCTGGAGGACATCGCCGCGCCGCGCTGCTTCGAGATCGAGGCCCGGCTGCGCGAGGCGCTGGACATCCCGGTCTTCCACGACGACCAGCACGGCACCGCGATCTGCGTGCTGGCCGCGCTCACCAACGCGCTGCGGGTGGTGGGCAAGCAGCTCCAGGACGTCCGGGTGGTGGTCTCCGGGGCCGGCGCGGCCGGCACCGCGATCATGAAGCTGCTGCTGCGCCAGGGCGTCGGCGACATCATCGCGTACGACCGGGAGGGCGCCCTGCACCGTGGGCTGACCGAGCTCAACTCGGCGTGGCAGTGGCTGGCGGACAACACCAACAAGGAGAACTACTCCGGCGACCTGCCCGGCGCGATCCGGGGCGCCGACGTGTTCATCGGAGTCAGCGCGCCGAACCTGCTCACCGGCGACGACATCGCCCAGATGGCGAAGGACTCGATCGTCTTCGCCCTCGCGAACCCGGACCCGGAGGTCGACCCCCGGGAGGCGCGCAAGCACGCCGCAGTGGTCGCCACCGGCCGCTCGGACCAGCCGAACCAGATCAACAACGTGCTCGCGTTCCCCGGGGTGTTCCGCGGCATGCTGGACGCGCACGCCGAGGAGTTCACCGAGGAGATGGCCATCGCGGCGGCCCAGGCCATCGCGGACGTGGTCGGCGAAGACAAGATCAACCCGACGGTGATCGTGCCGAGCGTCTTCGACTCCCGGGTCGCCCCGGCGGTCGCCGCCGCCGTCCGCGCCGCCGCGCACAACCCCAGCCCACTCCCCGCCGCCGACCCCGGCCCCGCCGACCTCCCCGAGATCGCCGCCAACGCCAGCGCCACCCCATAACCCCGCACCCACCCCCACCCACGCTGGTGATCAAGAGATTTGCGTCAGGAACGACGCGAAATCCGACGCAAACCTCTTGATCAACAGTGGTGGGGCAGGGCCGGCGTCAGGTGAGGCGTGTTGGCGTTAGGGGTGCAGGGCGGTGGGGTTGATGTCGCCGGTGGCTACCAGCACGGCCGGGCCGGAGAGCCAGCACGAGTTCTCGGTGACGGTCACCGTGAGGCGGCCGCCGGGCACGTCGACAGCTACCACTCCGGTGTCCCGGCCGAGGTCGCGCAGGGCCACCGCGCCCACCGCGCAGGCACCCGTGCCGCAGGACAGCGTCTCGGCGCTGCCGCGCTCGTACACCCGCATCAGCGTGTGCCCGTCGGTGCCGTCGACCGGGTCGCCCGCCACGATGAACTCCACGTTCACCCCGCTCGGGAAGACCGCCGGGTCGTACCCGGGGGCCCTGGTGAGGTCCAGCGCCGACAGCTCCACGCCGGCCGGCAGGACGCAGACCAGGTGCGGGTTGCCGACGTCCACCACCGCGCCGGTCAGGGTCAGCCCGCCGAGGGTGGCGGCCGACTCGTCGTACACCCGGGGTCGGCGCATCTCGACGGAGACGGCGTCGCCCTCGACGAGCGCGCGCACGACGCCGGCCCGGGTGGCCACCGGCAGCGCCGCGCCGGCGGGCGTGGCCAGCCCGGTGTCGAGCAGGTAGCGCACGAAGACCCGGGCGCCGTTGCCGCACATCTCGGCGAACGAGCCGTCGGCGTTCCAGTAGTCCATGAACCACTCGGCTTCGCCGGCCTGACCTGCGCCGTCCGGATGCTTGGCCGCGCGGACCACCCGTAGTACGCCGTCCGCGCCGATGCCCCGCCGCCGGTCGCAGAGCGCCGCGACCAGCTCCGGGGTCAGGTCGAGCTGACCGTCCGGGTCGGGGAGGAGGACGAAGTCGTTGCCGGTGCCGTGGCCCTTGGTGAACTCCACTCCCCCATCATCGCGCAACGGCCGGCACCAGGCGCAGGGCGGCCCCGATCAGGTCCGGGGTCGTCGAGTCCAGCCAGTGGATGCGCGGGTCGCGCCGGAACCAGGACCGCTGCCGGCGGACGAAGCGCCGGGTGGCCCGGACCGTCTCGTCGTGCGCCTGCGCCTCGGTCAACTCGCCGGCCAGCATGCGCAGCACCTGCTGGTAGCCGAGCGCCCGACTCGCCGTGCGCCCCTCGGGCAGCCCGTGCCCGACCAGCTCACGGGTCTCGGACACCAGGCCGTCGGCCCACATCCGGTCCACCCGCAGCGCGATCCGCTCGTCCAGCAGCCCGGTGTCCAGGTCGACGCCGAGCTGCACCGACGGGTAGTACGGCGTGGGCTGCGGCAGCGACGCGGCGAACGGCGCGCCGGTCAACTCGATCACCTCCAGGGCCCGCACGATCCGACGCCCGTTACCCGGCAGGATGCTCTCGGCGGCGGCCGGGTCGGCGGCGCGCAGCCGCGCGTACAGCGGGGCCGGGCCGACCTCTGCCAACTCCCGTTCCAGCCGCTCCCGCAACGCCGCGTCGGTGCCCGGGAACTCGAAGCGCTCCAGCACCGCCCGCACGTACAGCCCGGAGCCACCGACGAGCAGCGGCACCCGCCCCCGGGACAGGATGTCGTCCACCGCCGCGCGCGCCAGCCGCTGGTACTCCGCTACGCTCGCCGGCTCGGTGACCTCCCAGATGTCCAGCAGGTGATGCGGCACACCGTCCCGCTCGGCGACTGTCAGCTTGGCGGTGCCGATGTCCATGCCCCGGTAGAGCTGCATCGAGTCGGCGTTGACCACCTCCCCGTCCAGGGCGTGCGCCAACG
>NZ_JAGPXZ010000484.1:0-4793 GCF_018070305.1 Micromonospora sp. M51
GATTTAGTTCGCCATCAGATCGGCGCCACGCCAGCTGAAATCGGGCTCCGTAGCGAACCGCTCGGTGATCTTCACGAGATCCTCCGCGTACTTGTTCGCGTGGTGCCCGCAGAACACCAGCTCGCTCCCACCCGCCAGAGTGATCCGGAGCTTCCCGGCAGCATTGCAGCGGTCGCACCGTTCATCGGCGGCTGGGGGCGCCACCGTCTCGGGCGGCGGCGTGAGGGTCGGGGTCATCGCCTTCCTCCTCTGGTCGTCACCGATGAACAATCTCTTCGGTCGTTGCTCACCTATCGTGCAACACCCTTACTAGGCACTGCCTTCCCTGTGTGCCCGCGGGGGACCGAGGTCACACCTGGAAGGGACAGTGTGCCGTGCACCCAGGGTGCCACGTCAACGATCACATTCGTGCATCCGGACGATCACCATCTGGTGTTGCACACCAGGTGGTCAAAACGACACGTTGGGTTGACGAAACCCGCTCAGTCCAGGTAATCCCTGAGGACCTGCGACCGGGACGGGTGACGCAGCTTCGACATCGTCTTGGACTCGATCTGCCGGATCCGCTCCCGGGTCACCCCGTAGACCTGGCCGATCTCGTCGAGCGTCCGAGGCTGGCCGTCGGTCAGGCCGAAGCGCAGGCGTACCACACCCGCCTCACGCTCGGAGAGCGTCTGCAGCACCTGCTGGAGCTGGTCCTGCAGGAGCGAGAAGGAAACCGCGTCGACCGCAACCACGGCCTCGGAATCCTCGATGAAGTCGCCGAGCTGGCTGTCGCCCTCGTCGCCGATGGTCTGGTCCAGTGAAATGGGCTCCCGAGCGTACTGCTGGATCTCCAGCACCTTCTCGGGTGTGATGTCCATCTCCTTGGCCAGCTCCTCCGGAGTGGGCTCGCGGCCCAGATCCTGGAGCAGCTCACGCTGTATGCGGCCGAGCTTGTTGATGACCTCGACCATGTGCACCGGGATGCGGATGGTACGGGCCTGATCGGCCATTGCTCGGGTGATGGCCTGTCGGATCCACCAGGTGGCGTACGTGGAGAACTTGTAGCCCTTGGTGTAGTCGAACTTCTCGACCGCCCGGATCAGGCCGAGGTTGCCCTCCTGGATCAGGTCGAGGAAGGCCATGCCACGGCCGGTGTAGCGCTTGGCCAGCGACACCACCAGTCGGAGGTTCGCCTCCAGGAGGTGGTTCTTGGCCCGCTCGCCGTCCCGGGAGATCCAGCCCAGGTCACGGACCATCTCCCGGACGAGCTTCTCCTCGCCCTCGTCGGCGGCCCGCAGCCGCTCGGCGGCGTAGAGCCCGGCCTCGATCCGCTTGGCCAGTTCCACCTCCTGCTCGGCGTTGAGCAGCGGAACCTTGCCGATCTGCTTCAGGTACGCCCGCACGGAGTCGGCGGAGGCGGTCAGCTCGGCGTCACGTCGCGCCTGCTTGAGGGCCTCGGACTCCTCGTCGTCCCACTCGAAGTCGTTGTCGGTCGCCGAGGCGGCGGCGTCGGTCTCGGCGGCCTGGGCCAGCTCGGCCGGCTCCTCGACCACCACATCCTCGATCGCGGCGGCCAGCTCCTCCGGGTCGATCTCGCCCTCGGCGCCCTCGCCCTTGGCCTTGCCGGCGGCCTTGGTCGGCTTGGCTCCGGCAGCCGCTGCCACCGTCGCCTTGGGGGCTCGGGTCGACCGGGTCGCCTTCGCCGGCGTCGCCGCGGCGGCCTCGGCGGCGGTGCCGGTCGCCTTGCGGGCGGCCACCTTGCGCGGGCCCGGCGTCGACGGGGCGTCGTCGGCGGCGGGCGCCTGCTTCGGGGCCGGCGCGGCTGCCTTCTTGGTGGTCTTGGCGGTGGTGGCCCGGGACGCCGGCGTGGTCGAGCGGGCCGCGGCGACGCGGCGACGGGTGCTCGCCGAGCCGTCCACCACGACGGTCACTCCCGCCTCGGAGAGCGCCCGCAGGATCTTCTTGGCCTGGGCCGGAGTCACCTCGGCGGACTCGACGGTGCGCGCGAGCTGGGCCGACGTGAGCTGGCCACCGGCGCTCTGCGCGTGGGCGATCAGGGTGTCGGTGAGCGAGCGAACGTCGGCGCCGGGCTGGCGGGGTTCTGTCACGAATGACCTTCCGGAGGCGAAGAGCGGGCACGGCGTGTTCGTCCAGCGCAGCGAGGGTTACCGTGCCGGGCGATGTGGTTGAGGGACCCCCGTGTCACGGTCCGGCCGGTGATCGGCGGTCCGTGCCGCGTGGGCAGGGGTGAATTGTAACGCCGTCTGCGGCGATCATCCTGCTCCGCACCGCGTACCGCCGGTGGGGACCGTCAGCGCGGCGGAGATGTTGGCTTCGCGGTAATGATAGCCGCGTGGCCGGCGAAGGGCGCCCGTCGTCGAGCCCGGCGGTGCGCAGATCGTGTCCGAACCGCCGCCTGAGCAGCGGGTACGTGGTGGCGAGGGTGCCGGCGGGGATCACCGGGACCACCGGCGGCCTGGCCGGTGGTGGCCCCACCAGGTCGCGGTTGGGCAACGGTTGCGAGCTGAGCACGGACGGGGCGGTAAGCACTTAAGCGACATTACCAACCTAAAGGGGCATATTTGCTGAGGTTGGCCCGGTCAGTCCGCGCCTGTGGGCCAGGTGGCCCCGCAGGGGGATGCCCTGCGCAAACATCCCGGTCTGGTGCCGTCGCACCGCGTGGGGAACGATGATCTTCGGAAGCCGGGTCGCCAGTTCCACCCACCTGCACCCGGCGTGCGGAAAGAGGCGAATCATGACCAACTCGGCTACGCCGCCGTCGGAGCTGCTGGCCATCGCGCTGGAGGTCGCCCGGGACGCGGCGGACACCGCGTACCGGATGCGCGCCGAGGGGGTCGTCGTGGCCGCCACCAAGAGCACCGTCACCGACGTGGTCACCGCCGCCGACCGGGCGGTGGAGCGGCAGATCCTCGACGCGCTGGCCGCGCTCCGCCCGGACGACTCGGTGCTCGGCGAGGAGTACGGCGAGGGGACCTCCGACGCGGGGCGCAGCGGGGTGCGCTGGATCGTCGACCCGATCGACGGCACCGTGAACTACCTGTACGGGCTGCCGCACTCGGCGGTCTCGCTGGCTGCCGAGGTGGACGGGGTGGTGGTCGCCGGCGTCGTGCGCAACGTGAGCACCGGCGAGGAGTGGACCGCCACGGCCGGCGGCGGTGCCTGGCGCGACGGCGTCCGGCTGCGCTGCTCCGCCGAGGTCGACCTGGGGCAGGCGCTGGTCGGCACCGGCTTCGGCTACGACGCCGCCCGCCGGGCGCACCAGGCGCGGGTGGTGGCCGGGCTGATCGCACACGTGCGGGACATCCGTCGGCTCGGCGCCGCCGCGCTGGACCTCTGCCTGGTCGCCGAGGGGCGGCTCGACGCGTACTTCGAGAAGGGTCTTGCGGCCTGGGACCTGGCGGCGGGCGGGCTGGTGGCCGCCGAGGCGGGGGTTCGGGTCGCCGGCCTGGCCGGTCGACCGCCCGGGCCGGACCTGGTGGTCGCGGCCCCGCCCGCGCTCTTCGCGCCGCTGCACGATCGGCTGGCCGCCCTGGACGCGTCCGGCGGTCCCTGACGCCGGGGCGGTTACGCCGTCACTTGGCGGGTGGGGACGGGCAGGAGCCCTTGGGCGCCACCGGCGGGCCCGAGTCGCCGAGGGACTGGTTGACCTCGGTCGTGGTGGCGAGCTGCTGGAAGCGGTTGCCCAGCACCACGTCCACGGTGTCGTCGGTGCGCTTCGGGTCGTAGCCCGGCACGGCGTTGTTGAGGAAGTACGCCTGGAGCAGGTGCGCGGAACCGACGCCCTTCGGGCCGAACCGCAGCACCGCGACGCTGTCGACCTTCTTTTCGTTCCCGGTCTTCTTGACCTGGAACTGTCGGTTGCTGAACTCGTCGGCGACGGTGTGGGCGAGGCCGGGCTGGTCCGTGGCGTTGAATACGTTGATCTTGACGTCCTTGCGCTCGCGCAGGGTCAGATCCGCCAGTGGCCAACCCTCGGGGCAACCCGCCGCGGTGCCCGCGTTGCCCTGGCTGTCGCGGACCACGGCGACGACGACGAAGACCAGGGCGATGACCGCCAACAGGCCGACGACGACGAGTGCTCGCACGCGCGCAAAACTCATCAGGGCACTCCCCGGACCTCAGGTGGGTGGTGACGGCCAGGAACGATCGCTCAGGCCGCCGGCCGTCGAATACGCCGCTGAGGTTAACGGTTGTCCGGCCGTCGCGTGGAAACAGCCCGACATGCCGGCGCGGCGACCGCGAACCGGGTACTACTACCCCTATCTTCGTGTCGCCTGAATCACATTGGGAACAACTTCGCGTGCGGGGGCGTACATCTCAGCCGCAAGGGCGGTATACATGCCTCGCCCAAGGGGGGGTAAGGTTCCGCGCTCGCAGGGGAGTCGCCCCAGCGAGCTCGACCCGTTCGGTCCTCGGGTCGGGTGCCCGACACAAGTGGTGGCCGGCCAGCGGAACCGAAACAGCGTCGTCCGGCGTTACAACCGGAAGCGACAACATCGATATGGGAGAGTGAAACCGATGGCCACCGACTACGACGCCCCGCGTCGCGACGAGGTCGACCTCGGCGAGGACAGCCTGGAAGAGCTCAAGGCACGGCGCGTCGACTCACAGTCGGGCGCGGTGGATGTCGACGAGGCCGAGGTGGCCGAGAGCTTCGAGCTGCCCGGTGCCGATCTGGCCGACGAGGAGCTCACGGTCAAGGTGCTTCCGATGCAGCAGGACGAGTTCAGGTGCGCCCGCTGCTTCCTGGTCCACCACCGTAGCCAGCTGGCGGTCGAGCGCAACGG
>NZ_JAGPXZ010000485.1:0-4774 GCF_018070305.1 Micromonospora sp. M51
GTCTCCGGCCGGTTCCCGCTCGCGCTCGGGCTGGCCAAGCGGGAGGACCGGCCGATCGGTGTGGCCGTCCGCCGCTACTACCGTTCGCCGGCCAAGCACGAGGACAACTACCTGGAGTCCTGGCTCGAGCTGCGCAGCAAGGACAGCGGCGACAACCTGCTGCCCGGGTACGGCTGGATCTTCGGCCTCGGTGACGGGCGGGTCAACGTCGGCCTCGGCGTGCTCAACTCGTCCTCGGCGTTCGGCAAGACCAACTACCGCCGGCTGCTCACCGACTGGCTCGCCAACACCCCGGAAGACTGGGGGATGACCGACGAGGCCAACGCCGACGGCCCGATCCTGGGCGCCGCGCTGCCGATGGGCTTCAACCGGGTGCCGCACTACACGCGCGGCGTGCTGCTGGTCGGCGACTCGGGCGGCATGGTCAACCCGTTCAACGGTGAGGGCATCGCGTACGCCATGGAGTCCGGCGAGCTGGCCGCGGAGGTCGTGGTCCAGGCCCTCGCCCGGCCGGCCGGCCCGGAGCGGGAGCGCGCGCTGCTGGCGTACCCGAACGAGCTGAAGGCCCGACTCGGCGGCTACTACCGGTTGGGCGGCATCTTCGTGAAACTGATCGGCCGCCCCGAGATCATGCGGATCGCCACCAAACACGGCATGCCGCATCCGACGCTGATGCGTTTCGTGCTCAAGTTGTTGGCCAACCTGACCGACCCGCGCGGCGGGGACGCGATGGACCGGGTCATCAACGCGATGACGAAAGCCGCTCCCGCCGTGTAGCGCGAGGGGTGGCCTGCGGGTCCAGCGGTCATCGACGACAGCCGGAACTGTATACGTAGGACGGCATCGGCGCTGGTCACGGCCCCGACGCCGACAAAGATCGACCCCCGCCGACTGCCACTGCGAGGGACGTGAATAGTGTGATTTTCGTCAAGCACCGAGGGCAGGGAAGGACGAGCAGGAGAAAACGATGTCGCTCTCGCCTTACGCACCGATCATCGGGCTGTTCGCCCTCGCCGCGGCGTTCTCGCTGTTTTCCGTCGGCGCCGCCCGCTTCGCCGGTCCCCGGCGCTACAACAAGGCCAAACTCGAGGCTTACGAGTGCGGCATCGAGCCCAGCCCGCAGCCGGTCGGCGGCGGGCGGTTCCCGATCAAGTTCTACCTGACGGCGATGCTCTTCATCGTCTTCGACATCGAGATCATCTTCCTCTACCCCTGGGCGGTCTCGTTCGACGCTCTGCCGATCTTCGGCTTCGTGGAGATGGTCCTGTTCATCGTCGCGGTCTTCGTTGCGTACGCCTACGTGTGGCGGCGCGGCGGCCTGGACTGGGACTGAGGAAGGAACGTCAGATGGGCATCGAGGAGAAGCTTCCCGCCGGCGTCCTGCTCACCTCGGTGGAGAAGCTGGTCAACTGGTCTCGGAAGTCGTCCGTGTGGGGCGCCACCTTCGGCCTGGCCTGCTGCGCCATCGAGATGATGGCCGCCGGTGGTCCGCACTACGACATGGGCCGCTGGGGCATGGAGGTCTTCCGGGCGTCGCCCCGGCAGGCCGACCTGATGATCGTGGCCGGCCGGGTGAGCCAGAAGATGGCCCCGGTGCTGCGCCAGATCTACGACCAGATGGCCGAGCCGCGCTGGGTGCTCTCGATGGGCGTCTGTGCCAGCAGCGGCGGCATGTTCAACAACTACGCGATCGTGCAGGGCGTCGACCACGTGGTGCCGGTCGACATGTACCTCCCCGGCTGCCCGCCCCGGCCGGAGATGCTCATCGACGCGATCCTCAAGCTCCGCGAAAAGATCATGTACGAGCCACTGGGCCCGAACGGTCGCAAGATGCTGGCCGCCCGCCAGGAGCGCGGCGACGTTCCGGTGGTGCCCTACGGCTCGATGCCGTCCTCGTACCGCAACGACAAGGCCCGGCGCGCCGAGTGGACCCGGGCGGTCCGCGAGGGGCGCGAGGAGCAGCTGCGCATCGAGAACTGGATGAACGCTCAGAACCACCTCCACCCGCAGGCAGGCCCGAAATGACCTCACCCACGGACAAGCCAAACGACGGCGGCGTACCGCTGCCGGTGGTGCCGGCCGGCGCCACCAGTGGCGCCCCCGCCGAGTTCCCGCCGGCCAGCCCGGCCGGTCGCGGGATGTTCGGCAACCAGGGCACCGGCGACGTGTCCGGTTACGGCGGCCTGGTCCGCCAGCGCCAGCCCATCGAGGAGGCGTCCCGGCCGTACGGGGGCTACTTCGACGAGGTCCGCGACGCGCTGGAGGAGGCGTACCCGGCCTTCAACGACGCCATCGAGAAGGTCGTCGTCGACCGGGGTGAGCTGACCCTGCACGTACGCCCGGAGCGGATCGCCGAGGTCTGCCAGGTGATGCGCGACGACCTGGCGCTGCGGTTCGAGCTCTGCTCCTCGGTGTCCGGCGCGGACTACCTGGGCGCCGACGAGCGTCGCCTGCACGTGGTCTACCTGCTCACCTCGATGACGTACCGGCGGCGGGTCCGGCTGGAGGCCGCCGTCTCCGTCGAGGCCCCGCACCTGCCCAGCGTGACCGCCGTCTACCCGACCGCGGACTGGCAGGAGCGGGAGGCGTACGACATGTTCGGCATCGTCTTCGACGGCCACCCCAGCCTGACCCGGATCCTCATGCCAGACGACTGGGAGGGGCACCCGCAGCGCAAGGACTACCCGCTCGGCGGCATCCCCGTCGAGTACAAGGGCGCGGAGATCCAGCCGCCGAACGAGCGGAGGTCGTACCAGTGACGACGTCGAACTACGCCAGCGAGCGTGAGACCGACGAGGGTCGGGTCTTCACCGTCACCGGTGGGGACTGGGACACGATCGTCTCGGGCACCGACCCGATCAACGACGAGCGCATCGTGGTCAACATGGGTCCGCAGCACCCGTCCACGCACGGGGTGCTGCGGCTGATCCTGGAGCTCGAGGGCGAGACGGTCCGCGAGGCCCGTTCGGTCGTCGGCTACCTGCACACCGGCATCGAGAAGAACCTCGAATACCGCAACTGGGTCCAGGGCTCGACCTTCGTGACCCGGATGGACTACCTCGCCCCGATCTTCAACGAGACCGCGTACGCCCTCGCCGTCGAGAAGCTGCTCGGCATCACCGACGACATCACCGAGCGGGCCACCACCATCCGCGTGCTGATGATGGAGCTCAACCGGATCTCGTCGCACCTGGTCTGGCTGGCCACCACCGGCATGGAGCTGGGCGCGATCTCGATCATGCTGTACGGCTTCCGGGAGCGGGAGTACATCCTCGACATCTTCGAGACCATCACCGGTCTGCGGATGAACCACGCGTACGTCCGGCCCGGCGGTGTGGCGCAGGACGTGCCGGACGACGCGGTCGTCAAGATCCGCGAGTTCCTCAAGATGATGCCGAAGAAGCTCAAGGAGTACGAGGACCTCCTCTCCGGCCAGCCGATCTGGACCGAGCGGACGAAGAACGTCGCGGTGCTGGACGTCACCGGCTGCGTGGCGCTCGGCATCACCGGCCCGGTGCTGCGCTCCGCCGGCCTCGCCTGGGACCTGCGCAAGACCATGCCGTACTGCGGCTACGAGACGTACGAGTTCGACGTGCCGACCCACCCCGACGGTGACGTCTGGGGTCGCTACCAGGTCCGGCTCGCCGAGATCCGGGAGTCGCTGAAGCTTGTCGAGCAGGCGCTGGACCGGCTCCGCCCGGGCCCGGTGATGGTCGCCGACCGCAAGATCGCCTGGCCGGCGCAGCTGGCCATCGGCGTCGACGGCATGGGCAACTCGCTGGAGCACGTCGCGAAGATCATGGGTCAGTCGATGGAGTCGCTGATCCACCACTTCAAGCTGGTGACCGAGGGCTTCCGGGTCCCGCCCGGCCAGGTGTACGTCGCCATCGAGGCGCCCCGCGGCGAGCTGGGCGTCCACGCGGTCTCCGACGGTGGCACCCGGCCCTACCGGGTGCACTACCGGGAGCCGAGCTTCGTCAACCTGCAGGCCCTCCCGGCGATGGCCGAGGGCGGTCTGATCGCCGACGTGATCGCCGGCGGAGCCTCGTTGGACCCGGTCATGGGGGGTTGTGACCGGTGAGTGCGAGGAGTGAGCTTGCGAGCCCCGCAGTCGCGAACGGAAGGCGGCGCTGATGACGACTTTCACTGACGAGACCCGGGAGCGGGCGCGCGAGATCATCGCCCGTTACCCGGCGGACCGGTCCCGCTCGGCGTTGCTGCCGCTGCTGCACCTGGTGCAGGCCGAGGAGGGCTACGTCTCCCCGGCCGGTGTCGCGTTCTGCGCCGAGGTGCTGGGGCTGAACAAGGCCCAGGTCGGCGCGGTGGCCACCTTCTACACGATGTACAAGCGCAAGCCGACCGGTGACTTCCTGGTCAGCGTCTGCACCAACACCATGTGCAACGTGCTCGGTGGCCAGGAGGTCTACGACACCCTCTCCGAGCACCTGGGCGTCGGGCACGACGAGACCACCGCCGACGGCACGATCACGCTGGAGCACGCCGAGTGCCTGGCGGCGTGCGACTACGGCCCGGTGATGACAGTCAACTACGACTTCTTCGACGGCGTGGACCCCTCCACCGCTGTCGGTGTGGTCGACGAGCTGCGGGCCGGCGGCCGGCCGATGCCGACCCGGGGCGCCCGGCTCTGCACCCTCAAGGAGATGGCGGTGCAGCTCGCCGGTTTCGCCGACGACCGCGACGGTGCCGTCGCCGACGGCGGGCCGGGCGAGCCGACCCTGCGCGGGCTGCGGCTGGCCCAGCAGCACGGCGTCTC
>NZ_JAGPXZ010000486.1:0-4771 GCF_018070305.1 Micromonospora sp. M51
GCCTCGTCGAGGCCCCGGCGACGCGGAACGGGTGCGGTCAGACGACGATCGAGCTGCTCTCAGCCATCGGCGTCGCCGGCGCGGACTCAACCTCGCGGCGACGCGCGAGCAGCGTGTCGAGCGCCCAGGAACCCGGACCGAGGGCCGCGATCAGCAGGAACGACCAGCAGAAGAGTGCCGACAGCTCACCACCGTTGTGCAGCGGCAGCAGATGATCCGGCTGGTGCACGACGAAGTAGGCGTACGCCATCGAGCCGGATGCGAGCAGAGCGGCGGGTCGGGTGAAGAGGCCGGCCAGCACCAGCGCGCCGCAGACCAGCTGGATCAACGCGGCCCACCAGCCCGGCCAGGTGCCGGGGGCTATCGCCGCACCGGTCACGGGGTTGCCGCCGAACAACCCGAACACCGAGGTCACACCATGCAAAGCGAACAGCAGGCCGATCACGATGCGGAACAGGGACAGGGTCGGCCCGCCGAGCCGAGAAACGTTCATCGGTACCTCCATCGAAGGGATTGGATTCCCTCAATGTGAGGCATGAAAGTATCGAAGGTTATAGATTCCTTGTTAGTGGGAAAGTCCCCGGTTGGAATGTACCGGCGTGCAGGGCCCTCGTCGAGCGCTCGCCGCCTCACGGAGCCGGCCACCCGATCCCCTGAGCTGCGAAAACAATCGATGTCGCGTCGCTCCGACCGCCGTGGGCACGCTCCCACAGTGTGGGTACGGCCGGTTACCCCACCTCAGACACCGGCGGACCGGCTGCTCGCGGCGCTGGCCGAGCTGGGCGGACGCCCGAGCGATGCCCTGAACGATTCAGCTCGAAAGGCATACCGGGACGGCACATCAGCCGGCCAGGGACAGCGTCACCGCCCCGGATCCGGGGCAGCTCCAGAGGCCCGGACCAGCAGACGGCAGGTGCACACCAGCGCTGCTGCGGGGCCAGGCAGCGGTGAGGCACCTCGATGGGTGAGGATCGACACATGATCTTCAGCTGCACGGCAGCACGGCGATGGTTCAGCGCAGTGGTCGCGGTGCCTCTCGCACTCGCCGCCTGCACCCCCGGTGACCATCGCGGCCAGGGTGGGGACCCGACGGGCCCGCCACCGACCCCGTCGAGCCCCACCCAGTCGCCCAGCGTCGCTCCGGTGGCCGAGTGTCCGGCCTCCGGCGTCCGGATCCGGGCGACCGGCGGGGACGCCGCCTCGGGCCTGCGCGCCCTCGGCATCGAGCTGGTCAACTGCGGCGAGCATCCCTACCAGCTCAACGGCTACCCGGTGCTGCACGTGTTCGACGAGGAACGCGAGCCGATCATGCTTCGGGTGGTCAACGGCGCCAAGGAGATCACCATGGGCTTCGACCAACCGCCCCGGAAGATCACCCTCGCTGCCGGTGAGCGGGCCACCGCCGTGGTGCTCTGGCGCAACCTGGTCACCGACTCGACAGTGGTGGCCACCAACGGCGCGTTCCTGACAGTGGCGCCTGCCGCCGGGCAGCCGGCCGAGGAGGTCGACCCGGACGGGCCGATCGACCTCGGCAACACCGGCCGGATCGGCGTCAGCGCCTGGAAGAAGGCCGACCCGTCCGCGCCGGTACCGACCCGGCCGGCCCCACCGCCGGCGCCGAGCGTGGTGCCGTCGTCGGTGAGCCCACCCGACAGCCGACTGTGAGCCGCCCCGCTACGACGTGATGTCCTTTCGGGTGAACCGCCAGAACGCCAACCCCCAGAACAACGTCGCGTAGCTGATCGCCGAGATGCAGCCGCGCACCACGTCGTCGGTCTGCACCGGAGTCGACAGCAGCCCCAGCCAGGCGGTGCTGAAGTGGGTGGGCAGGAAGTCGCGCAACGCACCAAGGGCGGTGATCTGGTCCAGGATGCTCGACAGGATCCAGAGCAGCACCGCACCACCCACCGCGCCCAGCGCGGCGTCCGTGGTCACCGACAGCAGGAACGCCAGGCCGGCCACCACCAGCAGGACGATCGCCAGGTAACCCAGCACGGCCAGCAACCGGAGCAACCCCTCGGTGGGTTCCAGCTCGGCGGCGACGGTGCTGCGCAGCGGCGACCACCCGTAGCGCAGGGTGCCGGCCAGCAACGCGGTGCCGGCCAACAGCAGCAGGGCAAGTCCCGAGTACGCGAGCGCGACCACCAGCTTCACCGTCAGCAACCGCGCCCGGGGCACCGGGATCGCCAACAGATACCGCAGGCTGCCCCAGCTCGCCTCGCTGGCCACCGTGTCGCCGCAGAACAGCGCGACGACCACCACCAGCAGGAACGACGCCGACACAAAGATCGAGAACAGGGTGAAGTTGAGCCCACCCGTGGTGGCCAGGTCGACCAGGCTGGAGAACTCGTTGCGCCCGTTGTCGTCGTCGCCACCCGAGTTGAACTGGAACGCGATCAGGATGATCAGCGGCAGCAGCACCATGAACCCGAGCGCCAGCTGGGTCCGCCGTCGGGACGCCTGCCGGCGGAACTCCGCCTTGAACGGCATCGTGGCCGACGGCCGGTAGCCGCGTGCCTCACCTGCGTCGACAACTGCCATCACCGGTCACCGCTTCCCCGAGAGTTGTCGCCCACCAGGGCGAGGAACGCGTCCTCCAGGCGCCGCCGGGGCACCACCCGGTCCACCCCGATGCCGGCGCGTACCAGCTCGGCCACCACCTCGCTGCGGGCCGTGCCGTTGGTGTCGACCACCAACTGGCCGTCGCTCTCCGGCAACACCCGCACGCCGTGCAGCCGGTCCAGCACCGCCCGCGCCGCCACCGGGTCGGTGACGTCGAAGAGCACGCTCGGCGACTCGCCCACGATCTCCTCCACCGGTCCGGACGCCACGATCCGGCCCTTGTTCACCACCACCGCGTGGGTGCACGTCTGCTCCACCTCGGCCAGCAGGTGGCTGGAGACCAGCACCGCCCGGCCGTCCGTGGCGTACCGCTGCAGCACCCGGCGCATCTCGGCGATCTGCGGCGGGTCGAGCCCGTCGGTCGGCTCGTCCAGCACCAGCAGCTCGGGGAGGCCGAGCATGGCCTGGGCGATGGCCAGACGCTGACGCATCCCGTGGCTGTAGTTCTTGATCTTCCGGTGCACGGAGTCACCCAGCCCGGCGATCTCCAGCGCCGCGTCGAACTGGGCGTCCTCCCACGGCCGCCCGGTGGCCCGCCAGTACGCCTTCAGGTTGTCCAGGCCCGACAGGTGCGGCAGGAAGCCCGGCCCCTCCACCAGCGCCCCGATCCGGGACAGCACCGGTGAGCCGGGCACCAACCGCCGGCCGAAGACGTAGATCTCCCCGGCGGTCGGCTGGGTCAGCCCCATCAGCACCCGCAGGGTGGTGGTCTTGCCGGCACCGTTCGGCCCGAGCAGACCCACCACCTGACCCGGGTGCACCTCGAAGTCCACGTTCGACACCGCGACGAAGCCGTCCGCGTACTCCTTGCGCAGTGCGCGCACGGCCAGCGGGGTGTCCGCGTACTCCGGATGCACGGAGCGGTCCTGGCGGCGGTGCCGGCGGCGGACCACCGCGACGACCACGACGAGCCCGATCACGATGGCGGCGAGCAGGCCGGCGAGCACCCAACGCCAGACCGTGGCCGCGGTGGGGATCGGCTCGCCGGCGACAGTGGGCAGGCTGACGGGGCCGTCCGCGGCCACCGTGTAGACGGTGGGTTCGGCGGGGGTGGTGTACGCCTGGTCGGAGCTGGCCACCACCAGCCGCAGCCGGTGCCCGGCCTCCACCCGGCGGACGATCGCGGGCAGCGTGACGGTGACCGGGCGGGCGTCCTGCGCCCGCTGCGGCAGGCCGGTCAGCCGGATCGGGGCGACCAGGCCGTTCGGCAGGGTGGCCGCGCCGTCCTTGTCCACGTCGTAGAGCTTCACGAAGAGCACCGCCTCGCCGGTGGGCGACGCCGCCCGCACCGTGACGGTGGGCGCACCGGCCACGTCGACCGCCTCGGTCAGCGGGGCCGACTCGAACCGGGCGTGCTGGCCGGGCACGTCGCTGGCCACCCCGTCCAGCAGCGAGGTGAGCCCGCCCGCGAACGGGATCGAGGAGATGGCGGCCGGGTTGCCGTTCGGCGGGTTCGCGATCGGCTGCGCCGGGCCGGTGACAGTCACCTCCCGGCGGTCGGTGCCGGCCAGGCCCGGGTAGTCGGCGCGGCGGAAACCGGTGGCGACGAGGCCCCGGTCGAGCGCGTCGAAGCCGGCGATCCGCGACCAGGTGAAGTCGTCGCCGGGCGCATCGCCCTCGCCCTTGACGTAGTGGTCGAGCCACTGGACGGTCAGGAACTTCACCCGGTCCGAGTCCGAGCGGGGGCCGGCTCCGCCGTCGTGGCCGCCGGTGAACCAGGCGACCCGCACCGGCGTACCGGCGGCGGCGATGCCCTTCGCGTTCGCGTCGGCCTCGCCGAGCGGGAAGAGCGTGTCCGCCTCGCCCTGCACCAGCAGGGTGGGGGCCTTGATCCGGTCCAGCACGCCGGCCGGGCTGGAGCGGCGCAGCAGGTCCACGGCGGCCTGGTCGGCCTGACCGGTGGTGGCGATCCGCAGGTACGCGGCGCACACGTCGGCGGCGAACCGACCGCAGGACGGGTCGGCGGCACCGGTTGGGGCACCACCGGGGGCGGTACCCGGGCCGGCACCCGGCCCGGGGCTGGGCGGGCCGGCCGACTCCGGTGCGCCCTGCGGCGCGGCGGCGGTCCCGCCGGAGAGCCCCGCCGGGCCGGAGCCCACGTTGCCGCCCCCGCCGAAGAAGAGGCCGGCCCAACCCTTCGTGAACACGC
>NZ_JAGPXZ010000487.1:0-4768 GCF_018070305.1 Micromonospora sp. M51
GTCGTAGTCATTCGCCCAGTACCCGGTCAGCTCACGGAGGTAGTCCACCGGCACCCCGCGGCTCCAGCCGGTGCCGGGCAACGAGCGGGGCCACCGGGTGCGGGAGAGCCGGTCACGCAGGTCGTCGAGGTCCGACTGGCTGATGTCGATGCGAAAGGGTGTCATGCCGAAAACGCTACGGCCCATATAGGACAGCTTCTGGCACACATCGCTGGCATTCTGGGAGCCATGTCCGACACCCCCGCCCGACTGCTGAGCCTGCTGTCGCTGTTACAGACGTCCCGCGAATGGCCCGGCAGCGAGTTGGCCACCCGGCTCGGGGTCAGCCTGCGCACCATCCGCCGCGACGTGGAGCGGCTGCGCGATCTCGGCTACCCGGTGCGGGCGACGATGGGCGCGATCGGCGGATACCGGCTCGTCGCCGGTAAGGCGATGCCCCCGCTGCTGCTCGATGACGACGAGGCGGTGGCGATCGCTGTCGGTCTGCGCACCGCCGCCGGTCACGCGGTGGCCGGCATCGAGGAGGCCTCGGTGCGGGCGCTGACGAAGCTCGAACAGGTGCTGCCATCCAGGCTGCGGCACCGGGTCAGCGCGCTGGGGGCGGCCACCGAACCGATGCTCACCTGGGACCAACCGACTGTCGACCCGGAGCACCTGAGCGCGCTGGCCGCCGCCGTCAACAACCGGGAGCGGCTACGGTTCACCTACCGCCGTCGCGACGGCGTGGACGCCGAACGGCTCGTCGAGCCGTACAAGCTGGTGTCGGCCGGGCGACGCTGGTATCTGGTGGGCTACGACAACGACCGCGACGACTGGCGGATCTTCCGGGTCGATCGGATCACCGACCTGCGGCCCACCCGGAACCGGGTCGCCGCCCGGCAACTGCCGGCGTCCGACGCCGCCACGTTCATGACGGAGAAGCTGCTTGAGCTGACCCCCGTCTACCGGGCGGTGGTGACGCTGCACGCGCCGATCGAGCGGATGGCGGGCCCGCTCAGCGGTGCCGGCGTCGAGCTGGACCCGATCGACGCGACCTCGTGCCGGCTGCGCAGCAACGCCGACACGCTGGAGTGGCTGGCGTGGCGCCTGCTCACCCTCGGTTGCGAGCTGGAGGTGCAGGAGCCGCCGGAGTTGATCGCACACCTGCGGCAGATCGGCACCCGTGCCACCCGCGCCGCCAGCCCTCCCGCAGCGTAGGACGGCCGGCCGCTCGGGGCATCGACACGCCAGCCCGCCGTACGCTTGACGGAGCACAAGCCAGCAAAACCGGCTTTTGGGGAGGAGCTGGACGTGACGCAGAGCGACGCGGAGCTGGTCGTGCTCGCGCAGGCGGGAGACGCGGCCGCGCTCGGTGTGCTGCTGGCCCGGCACGAGGCCGGGATGCGTGCCGTCGCGCTGAGCGTCCTCGGTTACGGGCCGGACGCCGAAGACGCGGTGCAGGACACCATGGTCGTCGCCCTGCGTCGCATCGGCGAGGTTCGCGACCCGAACGCCGTCGGGTCCTGGTTGCGGGCCATCGTCCGCAACACCAGCCGGACGACGTTACGCAAGCCCCGAGCCGTCCCGGTCGCCGAACCGGAGTGGTTCACCGGCCCGGCCGACAGCCCCACCCCCGAGGAGGCACTGGACCGGGCCACGATGCGCGACTGGGTGTGGCACTCCATCGAGCAACTGTCCGAGCCTGACCGCCTGGTCACCCTGCTGCGCTACTTCAGCGACGCGTCCTCGTACGAGCAGATCGCCGCCGTGTGTGGGGTGCCGGTCGGCACCGTCCGCAGCCGCCTCAACCACGCCCGCCGTGCGCTCGCCGGCGGTCTGCGCGCGGCCGCGACCACGGCGCACGCCGACGTCGCCGCCGCCAACGACGCCCGGTGGCGCGAGGGCCGCGACGTGATCGCCACCGCGATGGGCGGCGACTTCGAGCGGGTGGTCCGCGAGAGTTGGTGGCCGAACGCCGAAATGATCGTGCCGGGCGGCCCGCGCGGCGGTCGTGACCTGGCGATCAGCGGCATGAACCGCGACCTGACCGCCGGGGTACGTCAGCGGCTGCGCAACGTGGCCGCCAGCGGCGACGTGCTGATCTGGGAGACCGACCTGATCAGCCCGCCCGACGACCCGGAGCACTGCCCACCCGCGGCGCTGTGGTTGCAGGTGCTACGCGAGGGGCGGGTACGCCAACTGACCCTCTTCCACCCCGTCCCCGCGCTGGTCTGAAAAACCCTCCCGGCCGAGCGAACTTTTCCCCCGACCCGAGCATCTGGTCCGCGTCATGCACCAGTCGCCGTGTCGGCGGACGCCGCACGGTTCTCGGATCGGGAGATAGTTCATGGGTTCCACCAGCCACGACGTCAGCGCCCTCGCACCCGGTGCCCACACGTTCACCGTCGACGGCGTTCGGCAGGTCTACCACGTCGCCGGTACCGGCCCGGTCTGCGTGGCGCACTCCGGCGGCCCCGGCATCGAGTGGGCGTACCTGCGGACGCCCAGCCTTGAGACGCACTTCACCATGGTCTACGTCGAGCCGGTGGGCACCGGCGCGTCCGGGCAGCTGGAGAACCCCGCCGATTACCGCCTGGACACCTATGTCCGGTTCCTGCACGCCGTCGTCGAGCACCTCGGCGAACCCCGGGTGTACCTGCTCGGACACTCACACGGCGGTTTCGTCGCCCAGCGGTACGCGCTCACCCACCCGGACCGGATCGCCGGCCTCGCCCTGTACGACACGTCACCCGTCACCGGCGCCGAGTTCTGGGCCGAGGCCATGGCAGGCCTCGCCGCCTACCCGCAGCGGCACCCGGACCGGCCGGAGGCGGCGGCGGTCCCGGCCGCCTTCGCGCAGATCGGCGGCGCGACGGACGACGAGTCGTTGGGCGCCGCGCTGCGCGCCGCCCTGCCGGTGTACTTCGCGGACTTCTGGGGTCGACAGGACGAGTTCGCCCCGTTTCAGGCGGCCGTCCGGATCTGGTCGACGCCGGCCGGCGCGCAGGACCCCACGCCCTTCGACGTGCGGGACAACCTGGGTGAGATCACCGTGCCCGTTGTGGTGATCGTCGGAGCGTACGACTTCATCTGCGGCCCGCGCTGGGCCGAGCAGCTGCACGCCGGGCTTCCGGACTCGCGGCTGGTGACCCTGCCGCGAAGCGGACACTTCGCGCACATCGAGCAGCCGGCCGAGTTCACCGACGCCGTGGCGGAGCTGCTGAAGCGCTGACCCGCCCGGGTACGGCGCGCCCCGAGGTCCGTTCGTCACAGCGGGCAGGCCTCGGGGTGCGGGCGCGTTGCACGGTCATAGGCTGAGCACTTTGCCGCACCGTGACACAGAGGAGACCGCCGTGAGCCAGACCGAACGGATGGATTCCGTCGACGAGTGGAACGTGGCCGAGGACGACGGGGTGCTGGACGCCTCCGACACCCTCGACGACGACCTGGTCGGCGACCCCCTCGACACCGGCATCGTCGCCGAGGACCACTGGACGGCGGCCAACCGGTTCGGCACCACGCCCGCCGAGGAGCGGGCGGGCGAGTCGCTGGAGCAGCACCTCGCCCAGGAGGTGCCGGATGTCGACCCGTACGCCGAGGGTGGCGACGACGAGGACGAGCTGACCCGCCGGGGGTACGAGGCGGAGGCGCGCGCCGGCCGCCTCGTCGCGTACGACGACGGCGTCCGCGAGGACGACGAGGCCGAGGCGGTGGCGTGGGACGCCGGCATCGACGCGGGTGCCGCCAGCGCCGAGGAAGCGGCGATCCACGTGGTCGAGGACCCGGACGGGCCCGGCGACGGTCCGTTGCGCTGACGACGTACCCGCCGCGCCCGGCACCTCAGCGGGTGCCGGGCGCGGCGGGGTCGGTCAGTGGATGACGACGGGCGTCTTGATCTGCTCGCCCTGCGGGTCGTCGAGCTGCGCCGGCTGCCGTCGGCGCGGCAGCAGGGCGGCCGGGATGAAGGTGAGCACGACCAGCGCGAACGCGACCCAGAACGTGGTGGCGAACGACTTGGCGGCGAAGTCGAGCCCGCGCTCGATGAGCGACGGGTCGACCGGCATCTGCTGAAGCAGCTCCGGCCGCTGCTGGGAGGCGATGGCCAGCCCCGCCTCGGTGACCGGCTTGCCGCTCTCGTCCACCAGGCCGGGAATCGGCCGGGAGCCGTTCAGCTCGTTGGTGAGGATCACCGACATCACGGCGGCACCGACCGACCCGCCGATCTGCTGGAGGATGTTGACGAGCGTCGAGCCGCGCGCCACCTCCTGCGCCTGCAACGTCCGCAGCGCCGACGTCATGATCGGCATCATCGTGCCGCCCATGCCCAGACCCATCACGAACAGCGACGCGCCGAGCAGCCAGTACGAGGTCTGCGGGTCGACCTGGGTGAAGCCGAAGAACCCGATCACGATGAGCCCCAACGCGAACGGGACCGTACGACCGATCGGCACCCGGTCGGCGAGCGTGCCGGCGATCGGCATGGTGATCATCGCGCCGATGCCCTGCGGGGCCATCAGCAGGCCGGCGGCCAGCGTCGACTCACCGCGCACCTGCAGGAAGTAGCTCGGGAACAGCAGGCCGGCGCCCATGAACGCGATGATGAACACGAACATCGTCACCGACGCGATGGTCAGGCTGCGGTTGCGGAACAGGCGCAGGTCGAGCAGCGGGTGCCGGGGCCTGAACGAGTAGAGCACGAACGCCACCACCAGCGCCCCGCCGACCAGCATCGGGGCCCACACCTTGGCCTCGGCGAAGGTGCCCACCTCCGGCAGGGACGAGACGCCGT
>NZ_JAGPXZ010000488.1:0-4764 GCF_018070305.1 Micromonospora sp. M51
GGTCCGAGCTGGATCGCCGGATCGTCCCGGGCAGCGATCCGGCGCTGGCCCGGCTGCGCGCCGCACACCACGACCTGCTCGCCGGCTGACGCGCTCCCGCGCGACAGCCGGCTGACGCGCTCCCGCACGGGTGGGCAACGTCCGCGCCGGTGCGAGCCGCGCGCCCCGGTCAGCCGGTGGCCGGGTACGCTTGCGTCTCGGTCGCCTTGACCGCCGCCCACACCCGCTGGCCCGGGATCAGCCGCAGGTGGGCGGCGGCGGCCGGGGTGACGTCGGCGGCCACCCCGATCGGCCCGTCCAGTTGCACCCGTACGTTGTCACCGTGGCGTTGCACGCCGACCACCGTCCCCGCCCAGGTGTTGCGCGCGCTGCCCTCCGGCCGGGCCGGGTGCAGCGCCACCGCGGCCGGCCGGAACGCCACGAACGCCTCGCCGTCCAACCGGTCGGCGACAGTGAGGGTCAGCTCCGGTGAAACCCGCACCCCGTGCCCGTCGGCGCGGCCCCGGTACAGGTTCAACCCGACCAGCCGGGCGACGTAGTCGGTGCGCGGCCGGGCGGTCACGCTCGGCCCGTCGCCCTCCTGCACGACCCGGCCACCCTCGACGATGACCAGTCGGTCGGCCAGCGCCAGCGCGTCCAGCGGGTCGTGGGTGACCAGCACCGTCGCGCCCGCGTGCGCCGACAGGTGCCGGTGCAGCTCCGCGCGGGTGTCCAACCGGGTGCGGGCGTCCAGCGCGGCCAGCGGCTCGTCCAGCAACAGCAGCGACGGTGCCACGGCAAGCGCGCGGGCCAGCGCCACCCGCTGCGCCTGGCCTCCGGAGAGCTGCCGGGGCCGGTGCCGTGCCTGCGCGTCAAGCCCCACCCGGGTCAGCCACTCCCGGGCCGTGGCGCGGGCGGCCCGCCGCTCGACACCGTGCCGGCGCGGCCCGAAGGCCACGTTGTCCACAGCGCTCAGGTGCGGAAAGAGCAGGTAGTCCTGGAAGACCACGCCGATCGGCCGGCGCTCGGTGGGCACCCAGCCCCCGGTGGCCGGGCGGTCCAGGTCGACGCCGTCGAGGGTGACGTGACCGGCGGTGAGCGGATGCAGCCCGGCCAGCGCACGCAGCGCGGTCGTCTTGCCGGCCCCGTTCGGGCCGAGCAACGCGACCACCTCGCCGGGTGCGACCCGCAGCGGCACGTCGAGTCGGAAGACACCCCGGTCGACGACGACCCGGGCGTCCAGCAGGGCATCGCTCATGCGGTGCTCATCCAGCGGTCGCGCAACGCGACCAGGATGCCCACCGACACGACGAGCAGCACCAGGCTGAGCACGATCGCGGACTCCAGGTCGGTCTCCAACGCCAGGTAGACGGCGAGCGGCATGGTCTGGGTGCGGCCGGGATAGTTGCCGGCGAAGGTGATGGTGGCCCCGAACTCGCCGAGCGCCCGCGCCCAGCAGAGCACCGCCCCGGCGGCCAGCCCGGGCGCCACCAACGGCAGCGTGACGTGGGTGAACGCGGTCCACCGGCTGGCCCCCAACGTCGCGGCGGCCTCCTCGTAGCGGTGGTCGGCGGCGCGCAGCGCACCCTCCACGGCGATCACGAGGAATGGCATGGCCACGAACGCCTCGGCCAGCACGACACCAGTGGTGGTGAACGGCAGGGTGATGCCGAACGTGGTGTCGAGCCACCCGCCGAGCAGCCCGCGCCGGCCGAAGACCAGCAGCAGCGCCACCCCACCGACCACCGGCGGCAGCACCAGCGGCACGGTGACCAGCGCCCGCACCAGTCGG
Source organism: Micromonospora sp. M51 (assembly GCF_018070305.1). Classification (NCBI taxonomy): domain Bacteria; kingdom Bacillati; phylum Actinomycetota; class Actinomycetes; order Micromonosporales; family Micromonosporaceae; genus Micromonospora; species Micromonospora sp. M51. Next base: position 1,772 of record NZ_JAGPXZ010000488.1, read on the forward strand.
CGGCCGGGGAACTCGACCCGGGCCAGCACCCAGGCGAGCGGCACCCCGAGCAGCAGGCAGAGCGCGGTGGCCAGCGTCGCGGTCTGCACCGACAGCCGCAGCGCGGTCAACGCGCCCGGCTCGGTGAGCCGCTGCGGCAGGGTGGTCCACGGCGCCCGGATCACCAGCCCGACCAGCGGCAGGACGAGGAAGAGCAGCCCCAGCCCGGCGGGGATCAGCAGCGCCGCCGGCACCCGCCCCCGCCGTCGCGGTGTGGCCCGGCGCTCGCGTGCCGCCTCGTCACGCTCGCCTGCGGTGTCGTCGCGGGCCTGGAACCCGGCCTCGGCGAGGACCGTCTGCGCCGGCGCCGAGCGGACGTACGCGACGAAAGCCCGAGCGCCGGCCGGATTGGGCGCGTCCTTCAGCGCGACGATCGGGTAGTCGTTGACCGCCCGCGCCGACTCGGGGAACTCCACACCGGTCACGTCGGCGCTCGCCGCTCGCGCGTCGCTGCGGTAGACCACTGCGGCGTCGACCTCGCCGAGCTTCACCTTGGCGAGCGCGCCCTTGACGTCCTGCTCCAGGGTGACAGGTGTCAGCGCGACACCGGCCGCGTCCAGGGCGGTGCGGGCCGCCGCGCCACAGGGCACCTGGTTGGCGCAGAGCGCCACCTTCACGCCGGGCCGGCTCAGGTCGGCCAGCCCGGTCACGCCTTTCGGGTTGTCCCGGGGCACCGCGATGACCAACTGGTTGCGGGCGAAAACGGTCGGTGTGCCGTCGACGTTGCCCGCCTCGGTGACCGTGGCCATGTTCGCCGGGGCGGCGGAGGCGAACACGTCCGCCGGCGCGCCCTGGTTGATCTGGTTGGCCAGGGCGGAGCTGCCCGCGACGTTGAGGGTCACGGCGCTGCCGGGATTGGCGGCCTCGAACTCCCTGCCGATCCGGCGGAACGACTCGGTCAGCGAGGCGGCCGCGAACACCGTTACCGCCCCGGTGCCCCGGCCGTCCGCGGCAGCGCCGGAGGCCCGGTCGTCGCCCGCGCCGCAGCCGGTGACCGCCAGCGCCATGACCACGGCCATCGCCGTACGCGTCGTCCGCGCGCTCATCCGCCCGGCCTTCCCCTGCTCAACGCTGGTGCGGCCCGTTCTACCACCACCGTTGTCGACTTGATCACCGCGACGGCCACCGACCCGACCCGCAGATCGAGCTCGTCGACCGCCTCCCGGCTCATCAGCGACACGACCCGGAACGGGCCAGCCTGGATGTCGACCTGGGCCATCACCGTGTCCTTGCGGACGTCGACGACGATGCCGCGCAGCCGGTTGCGGGCCGAGGAGAACTCGGCGCCCGCGTCCGGGTCGGCGGCCTGGGCGCGGGCGAACGCCGCCAGGTCGACGCCGTCGATCACCCGGTGGCCGTGCTCGTCGCGCCCGGCCGTCAGCCGCCCGGCATCGACCCAGCGGCGGATCGTGTCGCTGCTGACGCCGAGCAGGTCGGCCGCCTCACCGATCCGGAACATCGTCACCGGCTCACCATAGCTGCCGCATCTGCGAGCGCGAAAGGCCAAAACGAGCCGTGTCTGCGTACCTCTTGGGGCTTCTGCGGCCGTGACTGCGTGTCTCCCGCGCGGCCCGGGTTTGCCTCGGGGGGCGCGCGGCTCAGGCGTCGCGGTTGTCGTACGTCGCGCGATTGGCGAGCACGTCGTCCATGTGCGCTTCGGCCCAACCCTTCACGCCACGCATCAGGTGGTGCAGGGAGATGCCGAGGTCGGTCAGCTCGTAGGTGACGGTGACGGGCACTGTCGGCACCACGGTGCGGGTGATCAGACCGTCGCGTTCCAGGGAGCGCAGTGTCTGGGTGAGCATCTTCTGACTGACCCCGGCCAGCAGGCGCGACAGCTCCGAGTAGCGCATGGACCGGGGCTTGCCGGCGCAGTCGAGGCCGAAGCGGTGCGAGCCGTCGCTGTTCAGCGCCGCCAGCACCAGGGTGACCCACTTGTCAGCGATGCGGTCGAGCAGCTTTCGACTCGGACACTGCGCCAGGAAGGCGTCATATTCCACCTTGGCCTGAGCCCTCTTCTGCGCCGCCGTGGTCGTTGTCATCGAGCCGCTCCTCAGCCGCCGGGGCGTTACGCACCTTCAGGTGCCTACTTCCGAAAGTGAAGCTACACCCCGAGGGTGGAGCAGGTAGACGATGCGCCGGCACCGCTCGGCGCGACACGAGAGCCAGAGGTACGAACATGCTCACCACCTCCCTTCCCGGCGGCACCTGGACGTTGGGAGGCCTGACGGTCACCCGGTTCGGATACGGCGCCATGCAGCTGGCCGGCCCCGGAGTGATGGGACCGCCGGCCGACCGCGACGGCGCACTCGCCGTCCTGCGTACGGCAGTCGAGCTCGGCATCACCCACATCGACACCTCGGCGGCCTACGGTCCGACCGTCACCAACCAGCTGATCCGGGAGGCGCTGCACCCGTACCCCGATTCGCTGCACATCGTGACCAAGGTCGGTGCGAACCGTGACCCGCAGGGCGGCTGGCCACCGGCCCGTGACCCGCAGAGCCTGCGCCGGTCCGTGCACGAGAACCTGGAGACCCTCGGTCTCGACGTGCTCGACCTCGTCAACCTCCGGCTGGGCGACGCCGCGGGCCCGCTGCCCGGCTCTCTCGCCGACGCGTTCGAGACCCTCGCCGACCTGCAACGGCAGGGCCTGATCCGGCACCTCGGGGTGAGCAACGCGACGCCGGAGCAGGTGGCCGAGGCGCAGGCGATCGCACCGATCATGTGCGTGCAGAACATGTACAACCTCGCGCACCGCCGCGACGACGAGCTGATCGACGCGCTCGCCGGGCAGGGCGTCGCCTACGTGCCGTTCTTCCCGCTCGGCGGCTTCAGCCCCCTGCAGTCGTCGGTGCTGTCGACGGTGGCCGCCCGGCTGGAGGCGACGCCGATGTCGGTGGCGCTGGCCTGGCTGCTGCGACGGTCGCCGAACATCCTGCTGATCCCGGGCACCT
>NZ_JAGPXZ010000489.1:0-4743 GCF_018070305.1 Micromonospora sp. M51
GCGTCACCTCCTCCCGGACGAACGGCCGGGCCGAACGGTTGGCCGCGTAGAGCACCCCGATCGAGGTGGAGCCGAGCCGCAGCGGCACCCCGAGGATCGCCACCAGACCCTCCTCGCCCACCCCCGCGTCGATCTCGCCGGTGTGGTGGAAGCGGGCGTCCTCGCCGTAGTTCGCGGTGACGTACGGGGCGCCCGACTGGGCCACCAGGCCACCGAGGCCGGCGCCCATCGGCAGGCGCAGCCGCTGGAAACGGGCCGAGACCGACCCGTCGGTCACCCGCATGTAGGTGTCGCCACGTTCGTCGTCGTTGAGCGTCATGTACGCCACGTCCGCGCCGAGCAGGTGACGGGCCCGGTGCACGATCGCCCGCAACACGTCGTCCAGGTCGCGCAGCCCGGCCAGGTCGCTGACCGTGTCGTACAGGCCGGACAGCTCGCTCTCCCGGCGGCGGCGGCGCTCCAGCAGCGCGCGGACCCGCAACGCCACCGCCCTGGCCTGCTCCAGCTCGGCCAGGCGCTCCGGCGGCAGCCCGGCCGCCCGCGCGGCCACCAGTGGTCCCTCGAACTCGACGGCCGCGGCCTCTCGGGCGAGCAGCTCCAGGAACTCCACCGGCGATGACATGGTCGACATTGTGCTCAGCCCCACTAGTTGGCCGTCCAGCCCCCGTCGAGGGCGATCGACGCTCCGCTGATGAACGCCGCCGGCGGCGAGCAGAGGTACGCCAGCAGTTCGGCCACCTCCTCCGGCTCGATCAACCGCTTGATCGCGGCCCGGGCCAGCATGATCTTCTCGACCACCTCGGTCTCGTCGATGCCGTGACTGGCCGCCTGATCGGCGATCTGGCTCTCCACCAGGGCGGTGCGCACGTACGCCGGGTTGATGCAGTTGGCGGTGACCCCGTGCGCGGCGCCCTCCAGCGCGACCACCTTCGACAGCCCTTCGAGGGCGTGCTTGGCCGAGACGTACGCGGCCTTGTAGGGCGAGGCCCGCAGCCCGTGCACCGAGGAGATGTTGATGACCCGCCCCCAGCCCTGGGCGTACATGTGCGGCAGCGCCCGGCGGATCAGCAGGAACGGCGCCTCCACCATCACGCGCTGGATGTACTCGAAGCGCTCGACGGGGAAGTCCTGCAACGGCGCGACGTGCTGGAGCCCGGCGTTGTTCACCACGATGTCCACGTCCGCGTCGAGGGAGTCCACCGCCGCGGCGTCGGACAGGTCGACCCCCTCCGCCCGGCCCCCGGCCTCGGCGGCCACCGCCTTCGCCGCCTCCAGGTTGCGATCCACCACGAGCACCGTGGCGCCGGCCGCGCCGAGCCGCAGGGCACACGCCCGCCCGATGCCGCCGCCGCCCCCGGTGACCAGGGCGGTCCGACCGGTGAGGTCGACCTGTACGACGTGGGGGACCACCACGGGTTCTGCCGTCATGGCGCAAGAAGTTACGAGCTGTGTGCCCCCCGGCACATGGGCCGGCGACACATACTCCGCACCGAAGCTGTGTGGCCCGCCCGCCCCTCCTGACCCACACGCGCCCACCGCCCTCGTCGCGCCGCACTGCGTCAGGCTGCGCCGGGCCGCGCCGGGCCGTGCCGTGCCGCGCCGCGCCGCGCCGGGCCGCGCCGGGCCGGTTGCGCCGCTCCGCGCCAGGCTGCGCCTGCGCCTGCGCCGCGCCGCGCCGCGCAAGATCGCGCAATATCCAGGATGTAGTGGGCATCCCGGCGTTCCGTTGCCACTACATCCTGGATCGAGCGTGACCTTGCCGGCGTCGACGTTGCGATTCGCGCCCGATCGGCCGCCGGAGCGTCTGAGGCAGCGACATCCGGGAGGTTGCTCGGATCTTGGCGCGTGGCGCGTGGCGCGGGGCGCGTGGCGCGTGGCGCGTGGCGCGGGGCGCGTGGCGCGTGGCGCGGGGCGCGCGCGGTGCGGGGTGCGGGGTGCGGGCGGGCGTGGGGTGCGAGGCGTGGGGTGTGGGGCGCGGGGGGCGTGTCCCGTGGGGCTGGTGGGAAGGGCGCCGGTTAGGGTGTCGAACACACGTACTGCTGACGGTTGGGGAGGGGGCGGCGTGCGCGTGCTCGGTGTCGACCCGGGTCTGACCCGGTGCGGGGTGGGTGTGGTCGAGGGTGTGCCCGGCCGGCCCTGCACCCTGGTCGCCTACTACGTGGTCTACACCGACCCGGCCGACGACCTGGCGCTGCGCCTGTTGCACCTGGACCGGTCGCTGACCGAGTTGGTGGCCGAGCACCAACCGGAGAGCGTCGCCGTCGAGCGGGTGTTCAGCCAGCACAACGTCCGCACGGTGATGGGCACCGCGCAGGCCAGCGGCATCGCCGTGCTGGCCGGGGCGCGGGCCGGGCTGCCGGTGCAGACGTACACCCCGAGCGAGGTGAAGGCGGCCGTGACCGGGTCCGGTCAGGCCGACAAGGCGCAGATGACCGCGATGGTGACCCGGCTGTTGCGGTTGGCCGAGCCGCCGAAGCCGGCCGACGCCGCCGACGCGCTGGCTCTGGCCATCTGCCACGTGTGGCGCGGCGGGACCCGCTCCAAGCTGGCCGCCGCGGCCGACCGGGCACGACGAGGAGGAGCACGATGATCGCCAGCGTGCGCGGCACGGTGACCGCGACGGGTCCGGACCAGGCCGTGATCGAGGTCGGTGGGGTCGGGCTCGCCGTGCACTGCGCCCCGGGGACCCTCGCGGAGCTGCGGGTCGGCCAGGTCGCCCGGCTCGCCACCAGCCTGATCGTGCGGGAAGACTCACTGACCCTGTACGGCTTCGCCGACGACGACGCCAAGTCGCTGTTCGAGCTGTTGCAGACCGCCAGTGGGGTCGGCCCGCGGCTGGCCCAGGCGGTGCTGGCGGTGCACACCCCGGACGCGGTTCGCAAGGCGATCGCCAACGCCGACACCGCCGCCCTGACCCGGGTGCCCGGTATCGGCAAGAAGGGCGCGGAACGCCTGGTGCTGGAGCTGCGCGACCGGATCGGCCCGGTGCCGATCGGCGTCGACGGGTCGGCCGGGGTGACTCGTGGCAGTTGGCCGGAGCAGGTCCGGCAGGCCCTGGTGGGGTTGGGTTGGACGGCCGGCCAGGCCGATCAGGCGGTGGCCGCGGTGGCGGAGTCGATCGAGGGTGAGACCCCGCCGGTGCCGGTGCTGCTCAAGCAGGCCATCCGGCTGCTGGGTCGGACCCGATGAGCGCGAGGAGTGAGCCGGGTTTGCGAGCCCCGCAGTCGCGATTGAAGACGGCCCGATGAGCGAGACCGAGGGGCTCGTCTCGGCGTACGTCAACGACGCCGACCGGGACGCGGAGGCCACGGTACGGCCGAGGCGGTTGGCCGAGTTCATCGCCCAGGACCGGGTCCGCGACCAGCTGGACCTGTTGTTGCAGGGCGCCATGCGGCGGGGTTCGCCGCCGGACCACATTCTGCTCTCCGGCCCACCCGGATTGGGTAAGACGAGTCTGGCCAACATCGTCGCCGCCGAGTTGGGCGCGGGCATCCGGGTGACCAGCGGTCCGGCGATCGAGCGGTCGGGTGATCTGGCGGCGATCCTGACCAGCCTCGCCGAGGGCGACGTGCTCTTCATCGACGAGATCCACCGGATCGCGCGGCCGGCGGAGGAGTTGCTGTACAGCGCGATGGAGGACTTCCGGGTCGACGTGGTGGTGGGCAAGGGTCCGGGGGCGACGGCGATCCCACTGGACGTCGAGCCGTTCACCCTGGTCGGCGCGACGACCCGGTCGGGCCTGCTGACCGGGCCGATGCGGGACCGGTTCGGTTTCGTCGCGCACCTCGACTTCTACTCGCCGGCGGATCTGGAGACGCTGCTGCACCGTTCGGCGCGGATCCTGGGGGTGCCGATCACCCCGGAGGGCGCGACCGAGATCGCCGGTCGGTCCCGGGGTACGCCGCGGATCGCCAACCGGTTGCTGCGCCGGGTCCGCGACTACGCCGAGGTCCGCGCGGACGGGGTGGTCGATCTCGACACGGCCCGCGCCGCCCTGATCGTGTACGACGTGGACGCGCTGGGCCTGGACCGGTTGGACCGGGCGGTGCTGACCGCGTTGGTCGACTCGTTCCGGGGTGGCCCGGTCGGGTTGTCCACCCTGGCGGTGGCGGTGGGGGAGCAGCCGGACACGGTCGAGGAGGTCTGCGAGCCGTTCCTGGTGCGGGCCGGGCTGTTGGCGCGTACGCCCAGGGGGCGGGTGGCGACCGAGGCCGCCTGGCGGCATCTGGGGCGCACACCACCGAATGGTACATTTGGTGTAGATAGTCCACCTGTGCCCGATCTGTTCTCGCTGGATGCCGAACAGCCGTGATGTGAACGTGATCTGTGCCGCATTCGGCGTTCTCAGGTGCAGGGTTTAGACTTCGCCGCGGTCTGTACAGGACGTGAGAATCCGCCTCCGCTCCGGCACCCACGGTGCCGGGCAGGCGGCCAATGGGAAGGTCAGTAACCGTGCAATTGGCAGCAGCGGGTGGCGGGGCCGGCGGTTTCACGCCGATCCTGATGATCGCCCTGCTCTTCGGCGTCATGTACTTCATGATGATCCGACCCCAGCAGAAGCGCCGCAAAGAGGCGGAGGCGATGCAGTCCAACCTCGGCCCCGGCGACGAGGTCGTGACCATCGGCGGGCTCTACGGCACGGTCACCGGCATCGAGGACGACACCGTCCTGATCGAGGTCGCCCCGGGCGTGCAGACCCGCTACGCCCGCCCGGCCATCGCGCGGGTGGTCACCCGCGCCGAG
>NZ_JAGPXZ010000049.1:0-15729 GCF_018070305.1 Micromonospora sp. M51
TTCCCAAGCGGGGAGGTCCCTACAAGATCCGGGGCGGTTCAGGTCGTCGCGCGCGCCGCTGACACCGAAAGCGGACGGGTGCTGCGCTGGACCTACGACTCACACGATGACGCAACCAGAATGGTCGACCGCCTCCTGTGCGCCGACACCGCAGGCCGGTGGCGCGAGCAACAAGGCGGCACCCCGCCTCATCAAGCTCCTCGCATGGAGGCGACTAGCTGCGAGAGTAGGCGCGGCCAAACGATCCAAGAGCGGATGTCCACCAGCCCTCTACTCGCACCTCTATCAGCAACGTCACGCCGTCGAGTGCGGTATTGACCGCGTCAACCGCAACCGAGCTGTGTCCAGCCGCTTCGACAAGCTCGCCGTGAGCTAGGCGGCCACCATCCACCTCGCCGCGTAGACGAGGTGCGGCTATCGCATGATCGCCTGTCTGCTGCCCGGATACGACTTCAGATCTGGCGGTGGCCGTATGCCACAGCGCGCCGTGCTGGACGGCGATCGCGTTCGCGACCGGGCTGCCCTGGACAGCAGCCCTCTCCCGAGCGCCGCTGGCTAAGATCCTCCGACCGACATCGAGCGCAACTGTTCACCGATAAGACGACGATGCACGGCTGGCACAACGCCATCTCGAAGGTTCTCGACAAGCAGCCGCTCATGGCCGATCACGTGCACCAGAGCCGCTGCAAGTCCTGCCGCCACTGGCTCTACCTCCGCTTCTTCGCCGGTACATGGATTGGTGAGGATTTCGACTTCGAAGTCTTCCCAACCCCTCGCCGGGTCGGGCTGGAGCGCCGCGTCCGGGTGCCTCCTGACACCAGCGAGGCCGCGCACGCTGCTGTGCGCGCGGATCTCGTCGACGATCGCCGGAACCAGCTGTTGAAGTGCCGCTGCGGTCTCACGCGTCGTGGATGTCCCTGCCAGCGAGGCCCTCAGTCCCTCTGCCACTGCCGCGCGCTGGTCGTCGCCGGTGCTGGCGAAGCGCACCAGACATTTGGTGATCGGGGAGAGATCTGTCGGGTTGGGCTCTGTCAGAACCGTCAAGCCGTGTGCGACGAGCCGGTCGCGCCACCTGGGGTAGGAGCGGGCCATGCCGTCGTCGATGATGTCCAGCGCAAGCCGCGGACCGATCGGTACGGCCCGGCCGAGGCGGTAGTCGGCGTCCTTGTCGTCGATGGTCTCGACGAGACGGATCAGGGCGTCGTGCTGATGCGGCTGAGGAGTGGAGAAGAGCTGGCCTGCTGCGAACAGCCAGGTGTTCCGCCAGTACGGGCTGGCGGCCGAGGAGCGGAGGCGTTGAAGGACGTCGTCGAGCAGCCCTGTGGTCAGGTGCATGGCTGCCATGAGCTCTTGCAGGGAGCGGACATCGAAGCCGTAGCCCTCGGTGCCGCGGGGCGCGATCAGGACCAGCCGTTTGGTGGCGGCATCGAAGATCTTGTCGAGCAGGGGGGCATCTTTTCCTGACGGTTTGAACCCGGCTTCGTCGAGGACCTGCCACGCGATCTGCCGCAGCTCGGCTGCCGTGAGGCTGGCGTAGGAGCGGTCGCCCGTCTCGGCGCGCACCTGCAGCTCAAAGCCAACCCGCTCGTGTAGTTGCTGGATCTGCTGGCCGAACTCCTGCAGCATCCTGTGCAACCCACCGGGCTTGTCACGTTCTCGCCTGAAGACGGTGTCGTAGTAGCCCCGGAAGAGGCTGTAGCGGTCGGGGGCCAGCTGGCCGGCGCCATCGATGATGATGGTCAGGATCAGGACTTGCAGCGGGGTCCTCAGCAGATGTTGTAGCGCCTCGTCCTCCGCGGCCTTGTACAGGCGTGTGAGCACTCGTTCGATGCGGTCGAGGTCCGTGCGAAGGCGCACCTTGGTCGCGAGCTTGCCGTAGCGGACGGCCTCGGGTAGTTCGAGGAAGTCGAGATCGATCCGTTCGAAGTGCGCGGGTGCGATGTTCTCGGTGTAGCCGACCGGGCGAGTGGTGAGAACAACCAGCACGTCGCAGTTGTCGGCCTCAGCGGTGTTGACGAACTCGGTGACGCGCTCGATCAGGCGCTTGCGCACGGCCGGTTCGGTGACTTCGTCCAAGCCGTCTAGGACGAGCAGCCAGGGCCACTTCTGCATCCAGGTCTTCAGCGCCCACGGCTTCACCTCTCCCATGTCGGAGCGGCGCGAAACCTTATGGGCGATCCACCGAAGCAGAGTCGAGTCGTCGCTGAGTCCTCCTTCCTGGGCGTACAGTGCCAGATCGACGCGCATCGGCCATCGGCGGTTCTTCGGCATCTCACGGCCGAAGCGCTTCAGTGCTACCGCAGTGCCCCTGATGACGTCGCGGTGCCCGTCGCTGAGGTCCTCGGCGTGTTCGAGCAAGGCCGCTCGGAACACCTGGACGAGGAACTTGGAAATCGTCGTCTTGCCGTTGCCGGGAGCGCCGGTGACGATCAAGTGCCGGGGCGCCTCCTGAGTGGTGACGCCGGGAGCGAGCACATGTTCGGCGCGGTCGAGCACGTACTGCACCACGCTTGCCCGTCGTGTGCCAGCGGCGAAGGTGATGGGCAGGTCGATGGCCACCTCGTGGACGGGAATCCCCTGACCGTCACCACTGCCCGCCTCGTCGAAGTAGATGAAACCCTCGCCCATGAGCGTGGTCTTGGCGTGCTCCCGGAGCCCTTCTTCGAGGTCCTTCGGCGGCACGCTGTCGGTGAGCTGTGCCAACGCAGCGAACACGTCGCCAGCGGTGAGGAACCCCGGAAACGCATTGCGGACGCCCGGGTGCACCCTGAGCAAGGCCTGGATCTGGTTGCCGTCCCAGATACGCACCTTCTTGATCCGCTTCAGCCGCGCCAAGCGCGCAATCCGCTCCTCTATGGCTTCGGGATCGACCTCCCGACTGTTGTCGGCAAGGCGCTCCAGATAGCGCTTGATGTTCTCGTTGAGAAAGTCATGGCCGCCGACCTGCGGAAACGGCGTAAGCATCACGTTCGTGATGATGATCAGAAAACCGGGAACCGGATTGCGATCTCCGTAGGGGTTGGCCCAGTCATCGAGTTCGCCGCGGACCTGCCCCCACAGCCAGACCGCATTCTCTTTGTGGCTGGCCGAGCTGGTCGCCCGATGCTTCACCTGCAGGACGGTGTACCCCTCCCACACCTCGGCAGGCTGATCCTCCATCGGCTTCCAGATGAGCGGACCGCGGTGGTAAAGGTCCCGCCCACCGTCCCGGCCTGAGCCCATCACCTGGACACCCGGTCCGAAGGAAGCGACCGCCAGGCTCGCCGCAAGGTCCTGGAAGCCTGTTGGACCCAACTTCTCCAAGTCGTCGCTCACATCACACCTTCTCGACCACCCTGTAACCCTGAGCAGGCTGCCTCAGTCCCGGGGGCAGCCTACGCGGGCAGGGCGCCAGGCCAGGCCGCCGCCGCGCTCAGGAAATCCTGCACCTCACGGCCGATGAGAGTCGCCCCGTAACTGCACGCCCACTACGACTCGCCGAAGTGGCCCTCCTCCTCGCCGAGCAGCAGCATGACGTCGTTGATGGCCAGGGTCGACGGCGGCGGTGGTCCGTCCCCGTGCGGTCCTTAGGCTTGGACGTCGAAGCCGTGAAGACCCGCCGCGCTGACGACAAAGATGACGCGCCCGCGCGGCGCGACAGCGCAGTCCCGAATTGTCGACCCGATCCGCATTGCGGCTTGCGTCGACCGCTCCCGGCACCACACGGCCACAGCGTCGTCGCCAACGACGGCGAGCCAGGTGCTGTCAGGGCCGATGAGCAACTGCCGAAGACCGCCGGCAATGCAGGTGTCAACCTGGTCAATCCGCTCGCCGGTGGCGGGATCCCAGACCTCGACGACCGGGTCGCGGTAGTTGTTGATGCGGTCGTAGCGACCAATCGTGGCCAGCCAGGTTCCGTCCGGCGCGATTCGCATTTCGCCGACCCCGGGCCGATGATCGGTGGTGAACCGGCCAAGTTCGGCTCCGGTGGCAGGATCCCAGATCTGTACCACGCCGTCGCCGTTGCTGTCGCCGACGCCGAGGGTCGCCATCCAGCTCGCGTCAGGAGCGATGCCGACGTCGCGAACGCCGCGCCAGTGGCCGGTTTCAATACAATGCTCCGCGCCCGATGCTAGATATCGAACCCGCACCATGCGGTCGTCGCGCCACATGCCGCCGTCACCACGGCTGCCCAGGGTGACCAGAAAACTGGTGACCAGCGCGGCCAGTCTGCGGGACGGGTACCGGGCGCGACGAGTTCGATGTGTGCTGCCGGTCGTCCGCACACCGCGCACGGTGGCTCTGCTACGAAGGCCTCGGGCATGACTCAACTTCTCCTGCCTATTAGTTGGATACGAGCCGTCTTGGACGACCGGTCGTCGATGCCGGCGGCGGGGCGGACGCAACCGTGCCGCCGCCGACATCGCCATCTACTTACGATCTTGGGGTTTGAGTTGACGGCTGCTGAGCATGCGTACGGTGGTGCTCAACTTGATCGGCGCATCGTCGGGACCCCTGAGGAAGGGGTGGATGTAGACGGGGCGGCGGAGCGCTCGGCCAGGGCCGTGGGCTTGGTTGCGCCAGTGTCCGGAGACCCAGGACCGACTGGTCTCAGGGCCCCCAGGGCTGCCTGGCATCTTCTCGGCGTTCGGCCTTGGACTGGTGCGGCGGCCGCGTATCCGCACGATGCGCACCTCGGGTACGGGTCGGTTGGTGCGGGCGTAGGTCTTGGCGATGGCTCTGTCGACTCGTGCTGCGGTGACGTCTGCAGCTTGCTGGGCGATTAGCAGCCACGTCGCGACCAGCGCTGCCGCCGGATGGTCACCAGGTGTCAAATGCTGTTCGGGGAGGTGGGTTGCCCTCGTCGGTGCGAGCCAGCCGACCTGTTCGCGTAGCCGTTGCAGCGGTTTGCCGTGCAGTCCGCCGCCCACGGTGCGGTAGAGGACTATTGTCCGGCCGTGGGTGGTGGTGGTCCAGGATGCGGCAGTGAGTTGCCGGTGTGTCACTGGCCGGGTCCAGATGAGCATTCCGTCGGCCGAGGGGATGAGGTCGCGGCTGATGCGTACGTCGGGCAGTTGTCCTGCGGCGTGTTCAGCCAGGTCGGTGAAGTCGTTGTCGATCCAGTACAGGTGTGATCGTTCGAGGCCGGCGGCAATCTGCTGGCGTGTGTCGGTGATTCCGAGTGCAGCGGGCAGGTTGTCGGTGCCTCGGTAGAAGCGGGTGAGCCGGTCACGGACCTTGGGCAGTTCTGCGGCGGTGATGGTGGTTGCCGGCCACGTGGTCGTCGTGATGAGCGTTCGGCCGGCGAGTCGGGCGTTGAGGAACGCTTGGTGCAGCTCCTCGATTCGAGTTCGTACGTGGGAATGGTTGGCGAGGCCGAGCGCCCGTACCGCACGGTCGATGACCTTGTCGTTGCGGCTGTCGTCGATGTGGGTTTGGCAGGCCGCGCATGCTGCCCAGGAGTCGCCGAAGTCTTGGACCAGCCCTGCGGTAGGGCCGATGGCGATGGCGGTCACCTCGCCGCCTTGCAACGTCCAGATGGGGTATGGGTCGCCGCAGAAGTCGCAGCTGCGGCGCACGGTGTCGAGGCGGCTGACCGGGACAGGCGCAGGTTCGTGTCCGTCGGTGGCGAGGTGGGTCGGGTGCACGTAGGTGGGTGGTACGCCGAGAGTGTTCAGCGGCGAAAGGCAGATCTGGCAGGCCATCTCTTCGTGTGGGGCGGTCATGCCGTGGCCTCGTCGGTCGGCTGGTGCCGGTCGCGGAGGCGAGGACCGCGACGGTGCTGCACGGGCGGCATAGTCATGCCCGGCTGGTAGATCGCGTGCCGGTTCCGGCCGTTTCGCTTGGCGTGATACATGGCGATGTCGGCGCGGTGCAGCGCTACTTCGCTGAAGGGGTCGCTGGTGTCGACGAGCGCCAGGCCCACGCTGGCGGTGATGGTGACCGTGGCGAAGCCGCCGTCTGCGGGAAGCGCGACGGGTTGGGCGATGATCGTGGCGATGGTTTCGGCGATGCGGTCCAGGTCGTCGGTCAGGGCCGGCAGGAGCAGGGCGTATTCGTCGCCGGCGAGCCGCGCGGCGGCGCCTCCGTGAAGAGCGGCGATGTCGGTGATGCGGTCGGCGACTTCGATGAGGAGGTCGTCTCCTCGGCCGTGGCCGTGGGTGTCGTTGACGCGTTTGAAGTCGTCGAGGTCGATCAGGGCGACGATCATGGGCCGTGCGGGGCCGGTTTCGGCGAAGGTCGTGTGCGCGGCTTGCAGGCCGGCGCGGTTGAGCATGCCGGTCAGCGGGTCGTGGAGCAGCGACCATGTGGCGTCGGCGAGTTTGGTGCGGAGGCTGCGAATCGTCGGCCAGGCGGCGAGCCTGCCGAGAGCGAGCGCCACCACCGCGGTGGCGATCATGATCAGTGGTAGGGACACTGGGTTCCTCCTTTGCAGGAGAACCCGGGACGCGATCGTTTCCAGGCGGCGCGTCCCGGGTCCTAATACGGCGACGGCCCGCCTCTGGGGCGGACCGGGTTTGCGGTTCGTGCCGGTCGGGCTCACGGCATCGGTGATGACGACGACCTCCCCGAGGAGGCGTCATCGGGTTGGTTCAGTCAGCAGTGCTCGTGTTGGCGTGCCTACGAGTTGGTTGCGGCCGTTGGCGCGCGATGCGACGTCTCAAGTAGTCGGGATTTGGTGTCAGCGGCGTACCGGGTGGGCGGCCTGGTCGGCACGGAGTTTGGCGGGTAGGTCGGCTGGTATGTCGGCGTAGGGCGCGACGGCTATAAGCACCTCGGCCGGGTCGAAAATCGTCTCGATCCGGCCGAGGTGGATGGCGTCGGGCTGGTGGTGGGGCTCGGTGACCGGGTCCCAGGTGAAGTCGACAACGGTGGCGACGTACGTGCGGTGGGGGTTCCAGCCGACCTGGATGGTGTACCGCTCGAACCCGGGCTTGGGTGTGAGGGTGTACAGGCTCATCAGTTCCTTTCCTGGGGTTACGGCCCATGCCCGGCGCGCCCTGTGTCCGAAGCAGGTCCTGCGGCGGTGGGCCGCTGACGTGGGCGGATGCGCCGGGCGGTGCGTTGCGTCGTGGCTCACTGCCCCGCCGTGGCCGACACTGTCGGGCGCCGGCGGGGTCTGCTCCGCGGCAGTCGAGGAGGGTGCAGCGTGTGTTGCTGCGCCCCTGCCCGAAGGACGAACGGGTGCCGGCGGCGGGTGTGCCGATGCTCATGCCGGCAGGTGGCGGGAGCGTTCCTCCGCTACCTCGGTGATCTTGTCGCGTCGCGCGGCGGGCAGATCGACGAGCAGGTCGACGTAGTGCTGCTCCTGCGCGGTGAGTGGTTCGGCGAACGCCGCCTTGTAGGCCACGCGCGCGGCCTCGTGTGCGGCCTCGATCGGGCCGCTGTGGTCGTAGGCGGAGGTGACCTGGCGAAGTTGTGCGGCTGCCGTGAGCGGGTCTCGGGACAGCGTGGTGTCGTAGAGGCGGAAGTTCGCCGGAAGGTTGGCCGCGGTGATCGCGGTAATCAGGCACAGGTTTGCTTGGACGTCGTAGGCGAATGCCTCGTCGCGGGTGGGCGTTTCTCCGCGGGCGCGCAGGGCGGCGCGGTTGGCGTGCCAGCGCAGTCGGGCTTCTTCGGCGGTGCGGGCGAGTGACAGCAGGATGCTGCGAATGGGATCCACCGTGTTACTCCTGTTCGGTACGGGTGTTCGGGTTCGACGGGCTGGGCTGGTTGCTGCTAGCCGCCTGCTCGAAGACGGAGGGCGGCAGACCGGCGTGCAGGGCCTGCAGGAGCAGGTCGGCGAGCTGGTAGTCGGGGTCGATCTGCAGGGCACGTTCGACGGCCATGAGGGCCAGGACGCCGTCGCCGCAGCGCCATGCGGTGAGCGCGAGGACGGTCGCGGGCGCCGGCACGAGCGCCTCGCCTGCGCGGCGGGTGACCTCGGCCCAGAAAGTGACGTGCTGGTCGTGCGGTTGAGTGAGGTCAACGGCGAGGTCCCGCACGGGCCGGTGTGTCAGCAGCACGGTCAGCCAGGCCACCTCGTCGTCGGTGAGACCGGTGCCGTCGTCGTGCTGTCGCAGCGCGCTTCGGACCGTGTGCACGCCGGCCTCGTACACCGCGGCGCTGCCGTTGGTCTCCAAGGCCGTCATGCGGGCGGTCGCCTCGGTCGTGGCGTGTCGGATGCCGTCGCCGGTGCTGTCGACTGTGGTGAAGCGGCTGGCCACTGCCGCCCGGTCCGGCCTCGCGACGAGCCCGGCGACGGTCGCGTGCACGGCGACGAGCGAGGTGGTGGGTTCGACGGGGGTTCCCTGTGGTGGGCAGCAGCCGGGGTCGCCGCAGGTGAGGCTGAAGATGCGGCTCTCGGTGACCCGCAGCAGTTCCCGCACGGCCAGGCCGGCGGCGGTGAACGCATCGCAGACGCCACGCAGTGCCGGGTCGATGTGTCCCTGGGCGCCGTAGCCGACGATCACGAGGTCGGTGATCGGTTGCTGCCGCTGCACGACCGGGACGAGGTGAGCGGTGAGGTCGTGCAGGTGATGTGCGGGGGAGCCGGGTGCCGGAAGGTCGCCTCGGGCGGCGAACACGATGCGCCGGTCTCGGCAGGTGATCACGACGATGCAGCCGTCGCCGGGATGAAACCCGATGAGGTACGGCACCGCGATTGCCAGGTCGGCTGAGGATCGGACCGTCAGTTTGTTTTCGGGGAAAGACACGTTGATCTCCCGTCATGGGGGGTCGGTGAAGGAGTGGAAAGCCGGTGGGACGGCGCAGTCGTCGCACATAGCGCCGATCCGGAAACAGATGCCAACCGAGGGCGGCCCGCGGAAGGCAGTCCGTTGGCGTCTGCTCAGGGACGTAGAGATTCGGCAGCAGACGAGTCAGTCGCTGTCGGGGTCCAGGTAGAAATCGATGCCCTGGCTCTCGACGCTGGCTGTCACCGTCACCAGGCATTGGTCGGTTCCGGCCAGTGCCCGGGTCAAGTCCGCGCGGACGAGGGCTTCGGCCGCGGTGGTGGCGTCGGCGGAAGTGTCGTGTCCGCGTAGCCACATCTCGTACTCGTGCCGCCAATGAATCCGCCAGCCGTCCGGGCCGACGGTGGCGTTCTCAGGGATGCTCCAGCCGTACGCGGTCCACGGCCGTGCCTCGTCCGGGTTGATCGTGGTGACGGGGCGCATCCTGTGTCGTGCGGCGTCACCGGCGTCCCGGGCGGTCCCGTCGCCGACCGGCAGCGTGAGGTCGGCGATCACCGCGATGTGGTGTGCCTGAGGCAGAGGGTCGAGGCCGAGGTCGACGAGGAACTGGTTGACCCGCTGGGCCGCGTGCTGGTGTACACCGCCGAACTCGTCGTCGACCAGGGCGCGGATCGCACGGGCACGGATGCTGCGTCGCAGACCCGCGAGGGCCTGTACGGCAGCATCACGCGCCGACCTCGCAGCGGCAAGCTCATCGCCGTGTGCTTGCGGTACCGCACCGCCCACGGGTTGCGCATCGATGCCAACGGGGTCCGGCGTGGCCTCGTCAGGGCTATCGGTGCACTGCCAGATCGGCGTGCTCAGGGTGATGCCGGCCTCAGCCAGGGCCCGCAGATGGGTGTCCATCGTCGTGCGAGCGATCTCGCGCGCGTCCGCCTCCCGGACCGCCCTGGCCCAGGTGTGGAGCGCGACCTGCACGGTGATCGTGTACCGCTGCCGCCCAGCTACGTCGCCGCCCGGCGCGCGCGCCAAGTGGATGACGTGCTGCGGGTAGACGGCAATCGCCGGTTGCAGCTGGCGCAGTTCGTCCGGTACACCCCAGCGCGCTTGCTCGCGGGCCTCGTCATGGTTGGTGTGCGACCGCGTGTACGACAGCTGCGCTTCGCCGGAGATGGTCCACCGTTGCGGCAGCGGATCCAGGCCCCATGTCGCGAGGGCGTTCTCGCATCCCGGCCGGCAAATCAGCCTGCTGTGGAATGCGGCGATGAGGACGGAACGGGCCTCGACTGCCAGCGCCGTCCGCTGCTCGACGGCAGCCGTCATTTCGGCATGCAGAGCACGGGCCTGGTCCGCCGGGCTCCCGCCGGTCATCGCTGCACCGCCCGGCTGCCGTTAGTAGCCGAAGGCATGCCCTTGACCAACCCGGCGCGTGCAGCCAGCTGAACAGGGGGCATGCCATGAGCCGGATACACGTCGGCGGGTTCGACGACCACCGCGAATATGCTGCGGAGGAGGTCGGGCGAGGTGGGGCGACGGAGGCCGGCTGGGACCTCACCGTCTGTCAGATGTCGGGTGGGACGACGCATGTTGTCCTCCGTCGGACAGCAAGAAGGCGGCCACCGGTTGGTGGCCGCCTGAAGGGATGGATGAGCCGCACCCTGGTCGCGCACGGGGCGAGGGCGTGGGGTTGGTGCGTGCCAGATCCGAGACTGGCGGCGGCGGCCGACCATTACTGGTGGGCGCGGTGCCGTCGCGCGAGGCGTCAGATCAGAGGCACGTAAAAGTAAGGAGAGCCCTCAAGCTAGCCGGTCCGGGAGCGCCGTCGACCGGGCTGTCAGGATCGGCCTCCTGGCCTAACCTGACAGCCCCGCGACCCCCGACCTCGTGTCGGGTCTGCTGAACCCAGCAGGACTTGCCGCGACAGGACTCGGGCCCGACAAGCTGACCTCGTCAGCGGCATGGACAAGCCCTTCCGGACCTTGGCAAGTCCGAAACTCCTGGGCATGGCATGACTCTCAAGGGCGGCGGAGGACCAACACGTCCTCGTGCGCCACCAAGTGCACAGGGATGCCGTCCTCGCGGCTGCGGCGGACCGCCATCATCCCGAACATGCTGGCCCGGTGCACGACCTGCCCGCCGCGGACGGCGGCGAGCATCGCCGCCGTCCGCTGCACCGGGACCAGCCCAGCCGACTGCGCGGCAGCGAGCAGTTCGCCGGGCAGGTCGATCAGGTCATCGCGTTGGCGGCGTACCGGCCGGGAGGTGATCACCACGATTCCGCCGGGACGCAGCACCTGATAGCTGGCCGACAGAATGGAGGCGAACCCGTCGAGCAGGCGGGACCACCCCGCATAGGCGAGATTGCCACGCTCCCGGTCCCCATACAGGTGGTCCCGCTTGCGTACACCGGTCCTCGACGTCTGGACGAGGCCATGCGTCCCGCGCCCGTACGGCGGTGAGGTAAGGGCAAGGCTCACGCGGCCAACTGCGGACGCGGGCACCAGGTCGAGCAGCCCGCTGGCGTCCCCGGTGAACACCGTCGCCGTGCCGGACACCTTCTGCGACGCGGCGAGGGCGACGTTGAGCTCGGCGAGCGCGGTGTAGCGGGGCTCGATGTCAATCCCGATGCCCTCCCGACCGAGGTGCATAGCTTCCACCAACGTGGTGCCGCACCCACACATCGGGTCGAACACCACATCCCCCGGCTCGGTGTAGGCGCTGATCGCGTGCGCGGCCAGGTGCGGCAACATCTTGGCCGGATGGCTGGAGGTCTCCCGTACGTAGCGGCCTCGCCGCTGGTCGCGGGCCGGTATCTGGCAGGTCAACCACACCGAGGTGATCGGCAGGCTCTCAGCCATCGACTCCCCCGCTCCCTATTGCGCTGCGGGTCATGATCAACACATCGGTGTGGATCGCCAACTGCGCCTGCTGGCCGCGTCGGGGCGGCCGGTCAGCCGCCACGATGTGCTGCAAGTACGCCAGCCCGGCCCGCTTCGCGGCGACGACGACATCGACCGGCAAGGAGACGTCGCCGTGCGCCAGCAACACCGCCACGCAGCCGCCCAGCACGAGGTGAGCGCGGCAGCGGAGGAAAAAATCGACCGGAGACGCGTCGGCAAGCGGCCAGCCAGTGACGATCAGGGTCGCCGACTCGCGGCCCCAACCGACCGGAGGTCGGGCCGCCTGCAGATGACTACGACGATGTGCCGCGATGATCGCGCGCGCCAACTGCGGCCCTTCGGCTAGGTCGACGATCAGGTCAGACGGGTGGGTCAGGTTGTGCACCAACCGCACGCCCATCGCGTTGGACATGGTCTCCCCCTCCTGCGGGGCGGGGACCGGCCAGACAGTGATCGGCACGGGCGGGTCGCCGGGCACCACGTCCCCCACGGGAATCGGTGCATGGCGATGGTTTCTCTCGGTCATGGGCACGGTGGCCCCCGAACCGGCGGGCGTACTGACGATCCCCAGTGCGCCGCTGACAGGCCGATCGAACCCACCCCTGACCTGACAGCAGCGGTCAATCGGGCCGACCTGACAGCCACGTCAACAGGCCGGGCGTGGCGAACACAGTGGCGAACCAGACACGACCGGTCACGACCTGTCCAGGTCTGACAAACGCTCGTCGTGTCAGGTCCCGCTGTCCCAATCGGAGGGCTCGGAGCCTTCGCACCAGGCGAGGCGCACCCGTCAAGGGAGACATCACCATGGCAATGACCACCCGCACGAGAACCGCCAACACGGCGCTGACCACCGCAGAGAAGGCTTTCGAACTGCTGACGTGCGAACCCGCACCGCTGGTGTTCGACGCCCGGCCGGTGCCGGGCCTACCAGACACGATGATGCCGCTGGACGAGCTGCGCCAACTACTCAAGTTCGAGCGCTACGACAGCGACACCACCGACGAGTTGTGGCGGCAGCTGGCCCACCACGCCCGCGAATGGGGACCGGCATGGGTCGTCGGCGCGATCGGCGTGGCATTGCCCGCGCTAACACACCTCGCGGCGAAACTCAGCCGCGGCTACGCGCGTCACGCCGACGACGTCGACTCCGAAGTCCTAGCCGGCTTCTTGCAATCCCTGCGCAAGGCGGATCTCACCCCACCCCGACTGTGGCTGCGGCTGTGCTGGGCGGCCTGGCGCGCCGGAGCCGCGGTCGTCAAGACCGACGACGGCGAGGAACTGCCGCCGGAGTTGTCTACCGGGTCGCGCTCACCAAGGATGCCGTACGGGCACCCGGACCTGCTGCTCGGCCGGGCAGCCGCCTCTGGCCTGATCACGGCCGAAGCCGCGGAACTGATCAGCGCCACCCGGTTCGGCGACGCCCTGATCGAACAACTGGCCGCCGAAAAGGGCGTGACCGGACCAGTCCTGCGAATGCGCCGCCGCCGCGCCGAACGGGTCGTAGCCGCCGCCGTCACGCGGGGCGACCTGTCCGGCCCGAGCCCTTCGGCCAGCCGCTGCGAAGCCGCCATGGCAGCCTGACAGCACCACCCGGTCGGCAACAGGCCGAGGTACAGCGTGACAGTCGAAGATCCGCTTTCGGCGCGATCAATGCAGATGCTCCGGGGCTGCGCTCGCTACCAACCCGGCTCTCCTAAAGGTGCTGCTCGAGCATCGCCCCGTCGACGGCCGCGGTCGGCGGCGGCGGTGAAACGTCGTGGCCGGCGCATGCCTGTACGAGCGGACCGGGGAGCGTGCCAACCAGCCTGGCGAGGATCTTGCGGTGTACGAGCACTGGGCGGCTGCTGCGAGGCCAACTAGAGCGGTGCCAAGGACCGCTGCGGGCAAGCCCGAAGGCGACCGACCCTCACTCCGACTAACGGCGTTGCAGGGTGTACCCCTTAACCGGTCACAGCTCCCTAGGTGGTGCCGGCGGGTACGCGCGTGAGCATGGCCCGGCTGGATAGCAGCACGTCGATGTCGGATCGGCTGTGGTAGTCGCCTGACGAGGGTGCGGTAGGTGAAGGACTACCTCGACTTCGTGACGTACGTGATGAGGGAAAGTTCGAGTGAGTCCCTACCGACGACGCGCCGAAAGGACCGCAGAGGACGCGACTATGATCCATATATGAGCAAGCAAAGACCACCGCTGACGAAGCAGCAGAAGACAGGGTTGCGGGTTGCGGCTGGTCTGCTTCCCCTTCTCGCCATCATCATCGCTATCGGGGCGATCAACGAGGACACGTCCCCGTCTCCGGCTGCCACCACGACGGGAACCCCAGCAACGCAACAGCCGGTAGAGGCCGCGGCTGAGCCGAAGCCTGCGTCTGTTGGACCGGAGGGGGTCTTGACCGTGGAGAACAACGAGGACTTCGCAGCGCTCTTGGCAGCGGTGGAAGACCGCGACCTGTTCAAGGAGTTCGCGGCCAAGTACCAGGGCCGAACCATCGAGTTCGATGGCACCATCGCTGCAATGAACCATCACGGCGAATTCAAGACGCGATACGACATCCTAGTCTTCGCCGGAGATCGCATCGAGTCGGGAGCGACTGGGCCCAACTTCCAGTTCAATGACGTCAACATCACCAGCGATCTGCGCCTCACGGGCTCGAACATCCCCGACATCATCGGCGTGGGGCAGAAGCTCCGCATCGCAGCTGAGGTAGAGGGCTATGCCGAGGACACAGATCTCTTCCTGCTCGATCCGGTTTCCTCACAGGTGCGATAAGGCCGCACCTGTGAGACGGCCGAGGATCGTAGGGAGCGGCTCAGGTTCAGACGGTGCTGAACAGTGCCGGAGCGGGCACGCTTGTCTGGCAGGCGATTGAGCACCAGGTGACCCCCAACCGCTCAGGTCCAGGGTCCAGGGTCCAGGGTCCAAGATTGTCATCCGCCGAGCCAGTAAAGAGCCAGATCGACCTCACGGGCCGTGTGGGTCCCAGCGCCCTGCTCGTCCAACTCGACGCGGCACCGCTCCACAAGTTCCATGTAGCGCCGATACCGTCTGGGACCGTCGCCTAGGGGTAGGCACACCTTGGCCAGCCCTTTGCGGGCCCGCCTGTCGTACACGGCCATCCGGTCGGGCGCGGCAGCCAGGATCAGCGCCGACGGGAGGGCATCGCCGGTCCTCATCCCGGGCAGGGGGGAGAGCGCCTTCCTGGCGGCCTCCGCCGCATCAGGTATCGGCATGTCCTCATCACGCGCTGCTTGAACAGCAGTTGCGGTGATGCCCCGTACCTGGGCTTCGGGCATCGTCAGGAGCTTCAGACCCCACCTCCCCTGAGGGATGCGCTTCCACAGGTAGAGCGCGCCAATGTCGACCTTGCCCAGGCTCCCGCTCCGTTGGACGCGCTCGATGACCTCATGTAGTGGTTCGTCATAGCAGCCAGGGACCGTGGCGCGGTATCCGGCGATCGCTTTGACGATCTCTTCGCAGCGTTCGGCTGCAGTCATTGGGCATGTCTGGTCCATGTCTGCTCCGTTGGGCTTGAGGGGTACTCGCGGTAACCGTATGTGCCGCATCTCTGGCTTGCCTCCTCTGTAGAGACGGATCTAGTGCGGTCCGCGGGCAGGCCTGGTTTCTACGTCGGCCAGCAGGTTCGCTGGTCTGCGTGTGCCGCCTGCGAGGCAGTTGTTGGTGCGGTGACTACGTGAATCGTTGACCGGTCCTGTCAGGTCGAGACAGGCGTCAGGTGAGTTCGATCGGTCTGACAAACGAGATCTGGGCAGTGCATGTCATCCATGGCATGTCCGCCCGGTGGGGATCTCTTACCCGGTGGGGCTGATGGTCCGGCACGGCTGGCGCGGCGTACTGACACCGCAACCCTTCGCTCGACGCAAGGGAGGAGCGCCCCCACCGGTCCTGTCGAAGCTTCGCCTTGGTCCCCACCGCGGCGGCCAGCAGTAGTCCCGTGGAGCGTCGAAATGCACGCAACTCTGTCAGTCCTGTCCGACCTCGCTGCCACCGCGCCGCAGCCGCTGGCGGCCCCGAAATCGATTGACGAGGTCATTTCCTCGATCACCTCGTGGATCATGGGCATCATCGCGCTGGTAGCGACAATGTTCCTGGTCATCGGTGGCCTCCGGTACATGGCCGCCGGCGGTGACCCGGCCCAGGTCGAGCAGGCGAAGGG